>DYNS01000274.1 GCA_020720965.1 Anaerolinea sp.
ATGCAGACGGCTCCACCTCCGAGCCGCGTGTGGACTTCGGCTTCTTCGGCGACCCGCAAACCAACCTCACCATCAGCAAAACCGAAAGCCCCGCCAAAGACTACTATCTGGCAGGCGAGACCACGACCTACCTCATCACCGTCACCAACGAAGGTCCCGCCGATATCACCGGCGCAAATGTCAGCGACCTCATGCCTCTGGATGCCTCCAACCAGCCCTTCTTCAGCAATTGGGATTGGGCTTGCACCACCCAAAGCGGCGGCGCAACCGGCTGCGATGGCACTTTGGGCAGCGCCACCGACTTCACCGACACGGTTAACCTGCCCTATGGCGGCAGCATCACCTATACCGTTACCGCCACCGTAGCCAACACCGCCACCGGAAGCCTCGCCAACATCGCCACCGTCAGCCCGCCCGGCGGAGTGACCGAAAACCCCGCCGACAACAGCGACACCGACACCAACGACCCCGCCTCCCTCCCCCTCACCAAGACGGATGGCTACACAGTCGTCTCGCCCGGAACCGAACTGACCTACACCATCGTCCTTACCAACAACGGCGCAGTCGATTTAACCACCCTCACCCTCACGGATGTTTTGCCCGGCGAAGTGACCTACCAGAGCGCCAACCCCACTCCAGATGCCGCCTCCATCCCGCCTGCCGGAACCTCCGGCGGCACCCTCACCTGGAGCAATCTCAGCCTGGCGACCACCGCCTCCGCCACCTTCACAGTCACCGTCAAAGTCAACGCGGACGCGGTCGGACCCGCCCTGCTCAATACCGTCAGCGCGGAAGATGCCGACACCGGCATTAACGAACAGGCAGAAGACAGCGACATAGTCGTCAAGGACAAGACCAAAGCCCTCCTCGAAACGACCATGCTGGAGTTCGACCCCCTCACCGGCGACCTCATCCCCTCCCCGGTAGATGCCACCACTCCGCCCTTGGCAGCCATCGGTGAAGTCCTCACCTACCAAATCAGCCTGGATGTCCCGGCTGGCGCAAACCTCACCAACCTCAAAGCCCTGGATGTGATGGACTCCGGTCTTGCCTTCGTGCGCTGCCTCAGTGTAGACCCCGGCGCCTCCGGCAACCTCAGCACCACCCTGACCGGCGGCTTTACGGATGCCTGCAACGCCCCCGTCAACCCCACCCTCCTGCGTGAACCGGTCGGCAGTTCCAGCGCCTACGATGATGCCCGCCGGGTGGAATTCTCCCTCGGCAACATCTCCAACGCTTCCCTCACCGACACCGAAGTCCTCATCATCACCTACCAGGCAATCGTGCTGGATATTCCCGCCAACGTGGACGGCGTGAAAGACCTCAACAACGCCATCTTATGGACTTGGGACGGCGGTTCTCTCGGCGCTACCGCTGACCCGGTGGAAATCGTGGAACCCGACCTCGACATCGACAAGAGCGCCACCCCCACCACCGCCCCCCTCCAATCCATCATCACCTTCACCCTGGAGATTGCCCACACCGCCGAAAGCCGCATCAATGCCTACGACGTGGTCGTCACCGATATTCTCCCGGTTGGGCTGGCGTATGTGGAAAATAGCGCTCAGGTAACGGGCTTGGCTCCCACCACCATCGCCTACGATGCCGCAACCACCAGCCTCACCCTCACTTGGGATGTCTTCCCCCTCGGAGAAACCGCCTCCATCACCTTCGATACCGTCTTCACCGGTCCCTCCCCCGTTACCAACAGCGCCAACGTAGCCTGGACAAGCCTGCCCATCGACCCCCAACCGGATGGAACCGCCGAACAAATCTCCGACTTCAACGACTACGCCACCGAACGCTGGTACGACCCCGCCGATGCAGAAGGCATCAACTCCTACGGCGTATCCTCCGAAGTCACCATCCGCGTTCCCCGCCAGGGATTGCCGGAAACCGGCTTCGCCCCCAACCGCGTCACCCTCCTGCCCCGCCAACCTGCGGAAAAACGCTACAGCGGCATGGGCAACGCCTGGCTGGAAATCCCCGCCCTGGGGCAAAACCTACCCATCACCGGCGTTCCCATCACCGAAGAAGGCTGGGACCTCACCTGGCTCTCCAACCAGGCGGGCTACCTCGCCGGAACCACCTACCCAGGGCAGGTCGGCACCAGCGGCATCACCGCCCACGTCACCCTGGCAGATGGAACCCCCGGACCCTTCCGCAACCTCCACACCCTCGGCTGGGGCAGCCAGGTCATCCTCCACATGAACGGCTACCGCTACCTCTACGAAGTCCGCGAACAACGCACCGTTCTGCCCCGTGACCTCTCCGTCTTTGCCCAGGACGGCTACACCTGGATGACCCTCCTCACCTGCCAGGGTTACGTCCCCTGGTTGGATACCTACAACTACCGCCTCGCCGTCCGCGCCGTACTCCTCAGCGTGGAACGCGAACCGGGGCTTTCCCCGCTGGACGCGGGCGAATAATCCCCCATCTCTCCCACCCAAAAAACGGGAACCTGCCTCCCTGGCAGGCTCCCGTTTTTTTATCGGTGCTATACTCAAGCGTAAGGAGACACCCATGAACGCTCAACCCCTCGCCGTCATCCCCCCCGCCCTCAAAGACGAATCCGTTTTGCAGACCAAAACCCGCCTGGTCAACACCGTTGCCCCGGAACTGCAAAGAGTCCCATCTGCCCAACTCACCCGCTCCAACGTGCGCGGATGGCTGGAAAAAGCCCTGGAAAGCCTTCAGGTTGCCTACAGTTACCCCGCCAGCGTCCGCCAACAAATCGTCGATTCCGCCCTTGCAGACATCCTCGGCTACGGACCCCTCGAACCCCTGCTCGCCATCCCGGAAGTCAGCGAAATCATGGTCAATGGCGCAAAAACCGTCTTTGTAGAAATCGGCGGCGAAATTCGAGAAACAGATGTCACCTTTTTAGACGATTCCCACCTGCTCCGCATCATAGACCGAATCCTGCTCCCCCTGGGGCGGCGGGTGGACTACGACAACCCCACCGCCGATGCCCGCCTGCCGGACGGCTCCCGCGTCAATGTCGTCATTCCCCCGGTAGCAGTGGATGGACCCACCATCACCATCCGCAAATTCTTGCAAACCAAAATGGAAATGGAAGACCTCGTCTCTCTCGGCTCCCTTACCCCCTCCATGGCAAAATTTTTAGAAGCCTGTGTCGTTGCCCGCCTCAACATCCTCATCTCTGGCAACACCAGTTCCGGCAAAAGCACCATGCTCAACGTCCTATCCACCTTCATCCCCCATCACGAGCGAGTCATCACCATCGAAGACGCGGTGGAATTGCAGATGAAGCAGCGCCATGTTGTCCGCCTGGAAACCAAGCTCCCCAATGTGGATGGACACGGCGCGGTCAGCATCCGCGATTTGGTTCGCAACGCCCTGCGGATGCGCCCGGATAGGCTGGTCGTGGGCGAAGTGCGCGGCGGCGAAACCCTGGATATGCTCCAGGCGATGAATACCGGTCACTCCGGCTCCCTCACCACCTTGCACGCCAACACCCCGCGAGATGCCATCGCCCGCATGGAAACCATGTCCCTCATGGCAGGCATAGACCTGCCCATCACCGCCCTGCGTAAACAAATCTCCTCCGCCATCAACCTTATCGTCCACATGTCCCGCCTCTCAGACGGAACCCGCAAAGTGACCCAAATTACCGAAGTCTCCGGCATGGAAGGCGATATTGTCACCCAAACCGACATCTACAAGTTCACCCCCACCGGCGTCACCACCGATGGCAAAGTCCTCGGCGACCTGAAACCTACCGGCATCCGCCCCCTCTTCAGCCCCCGTCTGGAAGTCGCCGGTTACAAACTGGGCGGAGAGTTCTTTGGGCTGGGTTTCTAACCACCCCGGCATGATATAATCCGCCAAACTTCTCAGCCTTTTCTACGGAGGAAAGATGGAAATCACCACCCGGCAATTCAAACATTGTGACCTTGTTACCCTCTCAGGGCGGATAGACAGCGCAACTGCCCCCAAACTTTCGGAGGCGCTCGAAGCCATCACCAACGAAGCCCGCTTCAAAATTGTGGTGGATATGACCGGGCTGGAATACATGTCCAGCGCCGGGTTCCGTGCCCTCATCGCCACACAGCGCACCGTCAAACGCTACAATCGCGGAGAAATCGTCTTCGCCAACGTCCCCGCTCTCATCCACAGCGCTTTGGAACTGGCGGGCTTCACCACCATCTTCCAAATTTACCCAGACGTTACCTCTGCCGTAGGCAGTTTCTAACCCCCTTCTGCCGCCCCC
>DYNS01000019.1 GCA_020720965.1 Anaerolinea sp.
AGGCGCCCCACCTGGAATTTGCCCGCGAAACCGTGCGCTCCTTCAACTACCGTTACAAAACCGACGTGCTGATTGAGCCAAAAATGAAAACCACCGAAATCCCCAAAGTCTTGGGCATTGACGGTCAGCAAAAAATGGGCAAAAGCCTCAACAACCACATCGAAATCTCTGCCAGCCCCAAGGACACCCAACAGCGTGTGATGCAGATGGTGACAGACCCCCAACGCGCCAAACGCACCGACCCCGGCAACCCGGATGTCTGCAACGTTTACTCCCTCCACAAAATCTTCACCCCGCAGGAAGAAGTAAACGCCATCAACATAGACTGCCGTCAGGCAGGCATTGGCTGCGTGGACTGCAAAAAACGCCTTGCCGC
This sequence comes from Anaerolinea sp., assembly GCA_020720965.1. Taxonomy (GTDB): domain Bacteria; phylum Chloroflexota; class Anaerolineae; order Anaerolineales; family Villigracilaceae; genus UBA5195. The sequence continues at coordinate 377 of DYNS01000019.1, forward strand.
CAACCTGAACCAACACCTGGACCCCTTCCGCGCCAGACGCGAAGAAATTGGCAAAAATCCAGATACCGTTTGGGATGTCCTGCACGATGGAGGCAAACGCGCCCGCGTCATTGCCGAGCAAACCATGCAGCAAGTGAGAGAAGCCATTCAACTCCCCCGCTAACCAGACCGAATGCGTAATTCAGAAAGAATTGCGCATTTTTTATAACGAAACCAACTCATGCGCGCCCTTCTTCAGCGAGTGACCCACGCCAAAGTAACCGTACAAAACCAAACCGTTGCCAGCATTGGCAGAGGGCTGCTCATCTTTTTGGGCGTAGGACACACCGACAGCCCGGAACAAGCCCAATGGCTCGCCGAGAAAATTTCCGGCTTGCGGATTTTTGAAGACCCCGAAGGCAAGATGAACCTCTCGCTGCGCGAAATCTCCGGGCAGGCGCTGGTCGTTTCCCAATTCACCCTATATGCCGATGCCCAAAAGGGACGCCGCCCCTCCTTTACCAACGCCGCCCTGCCCGCGCACGCCGCCCCCCTGGTGCAAGAGTTTGCCCGCCTGCTCGCCGCCCAGGGAATTGAAACCCGGCAAGGCATTTTCGGCGCGGATATGCTGGTGGAAATTCACAATGACGGACCTGTTACCCTCTGGCTGGAAAAGGAAGCCCCCACCCCCAAGCCATGAACCCCCCGCTGGAACTTGCTCCCCTTGCCCTGGCGCAATACCCGCTCAAGCGCCCCCGTCTCACCTACCTGCAACACAGCGAAAACGTCACCTGGCTGGTAGAAACCGCCTCGGAAAAATACCTTCTGCGCCTGCATAGCCCCATCACCCCCGCCTTTGGCGCACACGGCGCAGACCCGGCAATGGTGAACAGTGAAATGCAATGGCTCGCCGCCCTGCAACGCGCCAAATTCCCCAGCCCGGCACCGATAAAAAACAAAGACGGGCAATACGTCTCGGCGCAGGAGGGATGGCTCTTCACCCTTTTACGCTGGCGCGAAGGCGAACTGTTAACCCTCCCCACCGAAACCGAGGAAATTGCCAGCCAAATGGGCAGCCTGGTTGCCCGTCTGCACGCCCAAACCAGCCGATGGAAACCCCCGGCGGGCTTCACCCGCCCTCAGCGCGAGCCGCAAGCCTTTCAGCAAGCCCTCGCCGCCCTCGCCCCGGCAGTGGATGAAAACCGAATCGCCTACCGCGACTTCCGCGCCCTGCAAACTGCCCTGCAAGGGCTGCAAGAATCGCTGGCGGGTTTGCCCCGCAACCGCAAAACCTACGGGCTTATGCACTTCGACCTGCACCGGGGCAATTTTCTTTATCACAAAAACCGTCTCAGCCTCATAGACTTCTCCATGTCTGCCTATGGCTACTACCTCTTTGATGTGGCGAACTGCCTCTCCAACCTGAGAACCGTTCATCACCCCGCCTTTTTGCAAGCCTACGCCCAGGAATTCCCCCTGCCCCAGGGGTTTGAAACCGTTGTACAGGGCTGCTTCGTTGCCAATCACATCTTCACCTTTGCGCTTTGGATAAACGACCCCGCCTCGCAGGAAAACCTGCTGCCTCGCATTTCTCTCATCTCGCAAGAATACGCGCAGCGCATCAACCGGGGCGAAGATTTCTGGTTCTAAAAACCTTCCATGAAGCATAGCCAATGGTTTCCAGCCCAATTTGCGCCCCCGCGTTTTGAAGGGGACGAGACCAAAACCCGTCAGGCGAGGGTTTTGGTCACTTTGCTATGTTCTTTTTTGCCGGGTTTCATCATCAACCTTGTCTTCATCGTTCCGTTTGTGTATCAGGAAAAACTCATCTCCGGCGCGGGGATTGCCTCTCTGTTCCTCGTTCACCTGTTTGCTCTGTGGCTCACCCGCCGGGGCAACGTTTTTTTGGCAAGCCACATCGTTTTGCTTTCCCTGTGGCTTTCTTCCACCCTTTTCTCCTGGGTTTCGGGTGGGGTTCGTAGCCCGGAAATTATCCTCTTCGCGGCGGTGACGGCTTTGGGCGGGCTATTGCTCGGCGCGCGCGGCTCGCTCTTCTTTGGCGGAATTTCTGTTCTCACCTTGTTGGGCATGGCAGGGTTGGAGATGTCTGGTTACATCTTCCCCACGCTATTTACCCTACATCCTTTTGTGGTCTGGCTTGTGGCGTTTGCCACCCTCGGCGCCATTGTCATCCCCATCAACATTACCACTGGCAGCCTTAACGCTACGGTTCAACGCGCTCAACTGGAGTTGGACGAGCGCCGCCAGGCGGAAGAAAACGCCCGCCGCCGCACCGAAGAAGTCTCCCTGCTCTATCGCTTTGGGCTTGCCATTGCCCAGGGCAACAACCTGTACGAGACCATTCTCAATATCCGCGCCCAGTTATCCGAACTCATTCCCAATCATCTCTTTTTTGTGGCGCTCTACGATAGCCGGACAGATGAAATCTCTTACCCGGTCTTTTACGTAGGTGGTCGCAACCTCCGCATCCCCATTCGCAAGATGAGCCAATCCCCTGGCATCACGGGCGCAGTCATCCGCCACCAAGCCACCCTCTACGTCCCAGACATCAACGACCCGGCAGCCGACTCGTCTTACAATCCCCTGCGCCGCATGGACGTGGAAACCCGCACCTTTTTGGGCGTTCCCCTTTTGGTAGGCAAAGAGATAACCGGGGTCATTTCCCTGCAACATAACGACCCGGAAGCCTACAGCCAGGAACAGGTGAGCCTGGTGGAAACCCTTGCCATTCAAATTTCCAACGCCATCGAGAAAGTGCGCCTCATAGACCAATTGCAATCCGAACTCAGCGAGCGCAGACGGGTGGAAGAAGAGGTCCGCCACGAGCGCGACCTCGCCGCCGAACATCGCCGCCTGCTGCAAAAAGTGCTGGAAGTCGGCAAGCGCATCTCCGAAGTCTCCGGTTTAGATGCCTGCCTTCACACCACCCACGCCGCCATTCAACAAGAACTGGGGCTGGACCGGGTCAGCATCTTTTTACACGACCCGCAAAGCGACTCGCTGCAACTCCCCACCTGCCACCTTCACAACCCCGCCAACCCTCACACCTTCTCCGCCCCGCCAGAAGCGGCAGCATGGCAGGAGACCCTCCAAACCCCTGGCAAAGCCCTCATCACCCTGGGAGAGAAAAACGCCCCTCTCATCCTCGTCCTCGTATCAGACGGGGAAAAACCGGTCGCCCTCCTCGCGGCAGATAACGCTCTCAGTGGCAGGCAAATCCGCCCGGAAGCAGTGGAAGCCCTGCGCCTGCTGGCGGGCTACGTTGGGCTAAACATCCGCAACACCCGTCTGCACGAAGAACTGGAACAGCGCGTGCAAGAGCGCACCGCCCAACTGCAACTGACCATGACCGAGTTGGAAAGCTTCTCCTACAGCGTAGGGCATGACCTACGCGCTCCTCTACGCGGCATTCAGGGCTATAGCCAAATGACATTGGAAGAAGACCGCAGCCTGCGCCCCCACACCCAAAACAACCTCCGCAACATCATACACGCCGCCCGCACCATGGGCGAGCTCATCGATGCCCTGCTCAACTTTTCGCGCATCACCCGCGCCCCCCTCCAAATGTCGTCCACCGATTTAACAGCCCTGGCACAAGAAATTACCGACCATCTTGTACTGCAAGACCCGGAACGCCAAGCCCAAATCACCATCCAGCCCGGCATCTTTGCCGAATGCGACCCCCACCTCCTGCACATTGCCCTGCAAAACCTGCTGGAAAACGCCTGGAAGTTCACCTCCAAAAACCCCCACACCCAAATAGAATTCGGCTATCAGCCCGAAACCAACACCTACTACATCCGAGACAACGGCGCAGGCTTTAGCATGGCATATAGCCACAAACTCTTCGGTGCCTTCCAACGCCTGCACCGCGCAGACGAATTCTCCGGTCACGGCACGGGGTTAGCCATCACCCAGCGCATCATTCAACGGCACGGCGGCAGAATATGGGCGCAGGCAGAGCCAAACCAGGGCGCAACCTTCTTCTTCACCCTTCCTTAAAACCGCCCCGCCACAAAACCGCATCCAACTGCGCCGCCCATGCCCCAGCCTCCCACAAGGCTTGGGCATCTTTTTTGGAAAAAACCCCGCCCCCGCCGCAGAAGAGTAACCCCATCCTTGCCGCCTCCTGCGCCGCAAGCAGAGTCTGGGGCAAAAGGGCGGGCGAGAACCAACGACCCTTCACCTGTCTCCCGTTTTCCAACACCAGCAAACCCCTGGGCGGGGCGGCGCACACTGCCCACGCCCCCGCCGAAACCAACCTCGCCCCCAAACCCAAAGCCCGCTCCGCTGCCAGGTTCGCCAGCACCGGCAACTCGCCTGCCGCCGCCTGCACCGACCTTAAGATTAACTCGTCCGAAGCCTGTGGCGCAAAACCCAACTCCACTGCCGCCACATTCTCCAGCCCTTCCAGGGCGCGAACCATGCGGGCGGTTTCTTCGGGCTGTTCCGCCATCAGGTGCGGCAGAATGGGCAGGGGCGCACGCTGCCAGCGGGCAGAGAAATGTCGCAAAACGGAGGTAAAGCCAGGGTTGGGCAGCCCGGTATGAAGCAAAAATCCCCCCGCAGCCGGGAGGATTTCTGCATCCGCCGCAGGCAGGCGCGGACGGTAACTGATGGGGTTGGTGACGAAGCATCCCAATCCTTGCCAGGGTTGGGGTTGGCGCAGGTCGGGGGTGAAGCCCAAAAAACCGGCGGCGTTCATCAACGCGGGGTGAAGTGCGAGCTCCTGTTTGGGCATCAGGTTGTGGGTGGGTTGGCGGGCATGGAAAGCGCCCCGGTATTCAACGCTCCGGTGCGGGCGCGGATTTCGCCCAGCAGGGCGAGCTGATGTTTGTTAAAGACCAGGGTTGCCACTCGCAGGTTGAGTTGAGGGTTGATGGCGCAACTGACCGAGACATCTGTGAGGGGGATGAAGTCTTCCGGGCGGGTTGCCATGCCTTTGCGGGCTTCAAAGCGTTCGGTGAGGTATACCGTGCCTTGCACTTCAAAAGGCGGCAGAATGGCTGCGACCTCGTAAGCCAGGCGGTTTGCCTTGCGGAAGATGCTTTTGTGAGTCATGTCTTTCTCCACTGGCACGGCGAAGAGGATGGAGGCTTTTTCGATTCGGGCGCGGGGCAGGCGCAGAGGGGCGCTTTTGCCCAGGGTGGGCAGGGCGGCTGCTTCCACGTTGGAGATGACCAAGCCCGGCTCGGTTCGCAGGTTGAGGACATCGCTTACCCGGTCGCCGTCTGTTTCAATAAAGCCGCGCACAATGTGGCTGGCGGTGAAAATTTGCACTTCAATTTGCATGGCTGCCTGAGAGAGAATCTAATGCTGCGCCAATTTTTTCCATCAGCGCCTTGTGGCGTTGGGGGTCAAAACGGGGGGCTTGCGCCAGGTCGTAAAACCAGACTGGTCCTTTGCGGTATTCTTCCGGTTCGGCGGCGTAGCGCGGGATGATGTGAACATGCAGGGCGGGGTCGGAGTTGCCTAAAATTTCGTAGTTGATGCGGGCAGCGCCCGTCACCCGGAGCAGGGCATCGCCCACTTTTGCCATATCCGCCAAAAATTGCAGGCGGGCTTCTTCCGGCATTTCGTTGAGGGAGGCTACAACCGGGTCTGGCAGGAGCAGGCAGTAGCCGTTTAATACCTGCACATCCCCAAAGACGACCCAGCCAGATGCGAGTTTGCGGATGACGGTGGGGTTTTCTCCGGCTTGCGCCAGGGCAACCCGCTGATGGATGAGGGTTGTCATGGGTTAGCCCAAATCCGTCCAGCGCAGTTCCTTGCCTGTGGGCAGGTCTTGCAGCGCCTTCGTGCCCAGGACATTGGCAATTTGGTCTGGTTTAATGGCACCGGGGGTGGCAGGGCGCAGAACGTCTATCATCTCGCGGGTAAAAACTTCGCCAGCCTTAATGTCGCGGGCGGCGCGCAGGCAGCGGCGTTGCACCACGCTGGTATCACGCTCGTTATCGGTGATGAATTTATCGGCAGAGCCGAGGGCGCGTTCCAGCAGGCGGGTTTCTTCCACCATGTTTGCCCATGCCTGGGGGTTGAGGGCAAATTTATGGTCGGGTCCTTCGCGGTCGTTGCTGTCGGTAAAGTGGCGCTCCACCATCCGCGCCCCCAGCGTCACCGCGCCCAGGACGGTGGCGTTGCCATGCGTATGGTCAGAAAGCCCCAAGACAACCTGGGGGAACATGGCGGCGTAGGTTTTGAGGACGTTGAGGTGGATGAAGTCGTAGTTCTCTGGGCTGGCGGTGTAGTTGGTATTGCATTGCATGACGCACAACTGCGGGTTAATCTTCAGAATGGCATGGACGGCTTTTTGCACCTCGCCAATGCTCGCCGCGCCGGTGGCGATGATGACCGGCTTGCCCTTGCCTGCCATCCGTTCCATCGCTTCAATCCAGTCAATTTCGCCGGAGCCAATTTTGTAGGCTGGTACGTAGGGGTCTACATGTTCAATCGAGTCAAAATCGTAGGGCGAGGTGAAGAAGTCTATGCCGACCCGGTCACACTCTTCCTTCAAAATGGGAGTCCAATCCCAGGAGACGGAGGCTTCGGCGTACACCTGGGTAACAGATTTCTTCCACTTTGCCTGGTGCGAAACCTGGGCGTTCATGTGGGTAAAACCATACTCCGAGACGATTTTGGGCGCCTGAAAGTGCTGGAACTTGGCGGCGTCTGCCCCGGCTTCTTTTGCCAGACGAATGAGCATCTTTGCCCGTTCCAGGTCGCCGTCGTGGTTAGCGGCAATATCGGCAATAAAATAGGTGGGGTGATTGGGTCCGATGAGGTGGTTGTTAATTTTGAAGTCCATGGGGTCTCCTGTTAGTCGTTAGTCGTTAGTCGTTAGTCATTAGTCATTAGTCATTAGTCGTTAGTTGTTGGTTGTCAGTCGTTAGTCGACTTTCCACTTTCCACTTATCACTTCCCACTCCCTGTTGATAACTCCGCATTTTCTGTGGATAACCCTGCCGAGCCTGTGTATAAAACTGCGTCAAACCGGTGGATACACCCGGAATAGGTTGCCCCAGGGCTGTGGAAAGTTTGTGGACGGAAAGGCGCAAGTTGGGTGAGCGTTTGGCGGTAAGCCCGCCCTGTTGAACCGAAATGGGGCGAATCAGCCCTTCATCGAACCCGAACTGACGGGCGATTCTGCGCCCGAACTCGTACTTGCTCAAAGCCTCCGACCCGACAACGTGGTACAGCCCCGAAAGGTCTTTTTCCAGCATCCCAATCAGCATCTGCGCCAGGTCGCCCACAAAGAGCGGGCAGAAGTGAACATCTGTAAAGCCGTTGGCGGGTTGCCCCGCTGAGAGTTTGTTGTAAAAAAACTCCGCCAGCGAGCGCGTGCCGGAGAGACTCCAGCCGAAGAAGTTGACGCGGGCAACGGCGGCGGCAGGGTTGGCAGAAAGGACGTTTTGCTCGCCGAGCAGTTTGCTTTGAGCATATACGGATTGGGGGTTGGGGGTATCTGTCTCGGTGTAGGGGCTTTCGTTTGCGCCGTCAAAGACGGCATCGGTGGAGATGTGCAAAAAGCGGATGGAGGCTTTTGCGGCGGCTTCTGCCAATATGCCGGGGATTTCTGCGTTGAGGCGTTGCGCCCCTGCCGGGTCTTTTTCGCACAGGTCAACGTTGGCGTTGGCGGCGGTGTGGATGACTGCTTCGGGGTGGAGGGTGTGGAGGAGGCGGGAGGCGGTCTGCGGGTCTGTTAAGTCGCCCGGAATCAGTTCAAAGGGCGTATCATGCAGTTTGCCCCGGTCTAACCCCAAGAGGGTGTGAGAATCCCAATTCATTAGGCAGAGATTGAGACCGAGGAGTCCAGAGGCGCCGGTGACTAGGATTCGTGTCATGTGTCAGGTTCCAGGTGTCAGGCGCGCCTGACACGCTTTATCCTTCCAATGTTCCATTGGCAAAGGCTTCTTCAAACGGGGCGATGTATTTTTTGATGCCTTCCACATCCAGCCATTCGGTGTTGTTGTCGCTGGTGTAAGAGAAGCCTTCCGGGAGGGGGTTGCCTTTGTTTTGCCAGGAGTAGCCGAACCAGGATGCTTCGGCGGGTTGGACAACGTACATTGTATCCAGTTCGATGGTGTGGCGGGCTTCGTCTGCAGAGAGCAAGTCTTCGTGCAGTTTTTCGCCGGGGCGAATGCCGATAATTTCGATTTCGGCTTGGGGGGCGATGGCGCGGGCGAGGTCTATGACTTTGGTGCTGGGGATTTTGGGGACGAAGACTTCGCCGCCTTCCATTTGTTCGATGCAGGTCATTACAAATTGTACGCCCTGTTCCAGCGAGAGCCAGAAGCGGGTCATGCGCTCGTCTGTAACGGTGATTTTGCCGTTGCCGCGTTGTTTGAGGAAGAGCGGGACGATGGAGCCGCGTGAGCCGACTACGTTGCCGTAGCGCACGCAGGCGTAACGGGTGGAGGTTCCGGCGGCGTAGGCGTTGCTTTGGATGACGAGTTTTTCGGCGACCAGTTTGGTGCCGCCGTATAGGTTGGCGGGGCTGACGGCTTTGTCGGTGCTGAGGGCAAGGACTTTGCTCACCCCGGCATCCAGCGCGGCTTCGATGACATTGCTGGTGCCGAGGATGTTGGTTTTGATGGCTTCCATGGGGTTGTATTCGCAAGCCGGAACTTGCTTGAGGGCGGCGGCGTGAACGACAATATCCACGCCGTGCATGGCGCGGGTGAGGCGGTCGCGGTCGCGTACATCGCCGATGAAGTAGCGCAGGCGCGGGTCGGTGTAACCGGCTACCCGCATTTCGTGCTGTTTCAGCTCATCGCGGCTGAAGATGATGATTTTTTTGGGGTTCTTTTGGGCGAGCAGCATTTTGGTAAATTTTTTGCCAAACGAGCCTGTGCCGCCGGTGATTAAGATGACTTTGTTGGTCCAGTCCATGAGAATGCTCCGTGATTGGTAATGTGTGAATGGTTATGGAAAAGTCGTTTTTGAGGTAGGTTCCAATTTGGGCTGAAAGAGTTCAGCGGTCTGAGTTTGATGTTTGTCTATCGTGCCGACTGGGTAGGTCAAGACCAGCCAGGGGAGATTTTCGGAAAAATTCAGAAAATGTTTCCTGTTTACTTGCCACAAACAGCCCGGACTCTTTGGTGACGCAAATGGCGCCCTCGGTTTGCAGTTGGGTGGTGAGTTCCTGCTCCAGTTGGCTAAAGGTTGCGGAGGATGTATCGCTGTAGGCGGTGGTGGAGCGCAGGTATGCCATGAGGGGCGGAATTTCGGTGATGTGGAGGCTATCCACATAGGGGAGGATTTTCACCGGGTGGAAGAGCGGTTGCAGTTGGGCAAGCCCGTTTTGCAGGGTGAACAGGTTTCGGAAGGCAATCATTTCCTGGCTGTTATCCAGTTTTTCCATCCACGCGTGCATTTCGCTCAGGTGTTGGCTGCCGGTCGTGGCGGCGATGAGGCTTCCGCCGGGTTTGAGCGCCCGGTGAATTTCCTTCAGGGCGAGGGGGCGGTCTGGGACGTGGTAAAGCATGAAGTTGGCGAGGATGAGGTCGAAGGTTTGGTCGGGATAGGGGATGTTTTGGGCATCGATTTGCTCAAAGGTGAAGGGGTGTTGGAGGGGTTGCAGGTTGGCTCGCGCCGAATCCAACATCCCGGCGGAAAAATCGCTGAGGGTGATGCTCCACCCGGAGGGGATTCTCTCCGGGCAGGCTGTCCACATCGCCCCGGAGCCGCACCCCAATTCCAGAACCTTTGCCTGCGCCGGGAATTTTTCCAACCTGTCCCATAGCCAGGGAAACCAGCCTTGTGGGTTGGCGCTAAAGCGGCTGTGCAGCGCAATTCGTGCGTCCAGGTTGGCGGAGTTGCGGTATTGGTCGGTTTGAAGGTAAGTGGGGTTGGTGAATTTAGCCATAGCAGGGAATAGAGAGTGGAGATTGGCGTTTCGTTGACTGTTTTCTACTTATCTAACTTTCTAATCACTATCATCGGGTATTGCCCATTTTCTGCAAAGAAGGGGGGAAAAGCGCCTTCCAGCCAATAGACGAGGCGCAGAAAGGTTGCACCGCCCCGGTTGGGGTGGATGAACCAGCGTAAAATGCGGGTGGAGAGGCTGCGCCAGGGACGGATTTCCAGCGGGATTTTGCTCCCGATTTCGCGTTTGAGCCAGGCGGGGGTGAGTTTGGCAATGAAAGTGCCCTCTGGCGCGGTTTCGTTAAGCCAGTCTTTCTTCTTCTTTGCACCTTTTCCTGCCAGGCGGCGCATTAGCCCAATGAGCGGCTCGGCGGCGCGGATGAGGAGAGGCTCGTGCCAGCCGTTGACAACGACTCCGCTTTTGGCGGGGGCGAGGGCACGGTACAGTTCGGCGTAGGCGCGGGGGTGTTCTTCCAGTGGCAGGTGATGAATGGCGTGCATGGAGACTTCGCCGTCAAAGGCGTTGGCGGCAAAGGGCAGGTTTGCCAGGTCGCCGACCACAAATAGCCCGTGTTCACCCAGGCGGGCGCGGGCTTCGCGCAGCGCCTGAATGGAAATGTCCAAACAGACTCGCTTCTGGTAGCCTTCGGAGTAGGTCAGGTAGTCGTCATACTGCACGGGACCCGAACCGGCATCCAGCAGGAATCTTCCGGGGCGGGTAAGCCCGTCGTTAACGCGCAAGCGCGTCTTGTGAATGTATTCCGCCGAAACGGGGCGTAGGTCTTCGTAACGGGCGTTCTGATAGTTGCCGTCCGCTTCCTGCTGCCAGCCAATTTCGTCATAAAACTCGCGTACTTTTTGTTTTGTGTCGGTCATTTTAGGTTTTCCTGGGTTTGGGGTCAGGTATCAGGTGTGAGATGTGAGGGGGCAGGTGTCAGGTCAACCTTGCCCCAACCTCACACTCTAGCGCCTGGTACCCTAACACCTGATATTCAATATTCCACCGGCTTTCCGGCTAAATAATCAAACGCTTTGCCAAATTCTGCCCGACCCTCGTCAGAGAGAACCCGGCTCAGGGACCATACTTCCACGTCCTGCCAGAACTTCATCAGTCGCCAGGGAAAGTTGAGGGGGAAGTCGAAGAAGAAGCGGTAAGCGTAGTTCCAGGCGGTTTCAACCTGCGTCTCATTAAGACGATGAGAGGGTAAATCTGCCAGGATGGTTTGCAGGGTTGCGTAATACGCCTCCCAGGTTTGCGGGTCGTGGGTAAAGCCCCGCCCGCGATAATGAGTCTGCGCCGCCAAAATAACCGGCACGCCGCGCATTGCCATTTCCATGCCTACGGTGGTGGTGTATGCCAGCCCCAGGCTGGCGAGTTCCATCAGGTCGTAGGTGTTAATTTTCTGCTCCGGGGCAATGATGTGAACATGCTCCGGCATTTGCGGCAGGGCGCGGGCAAGCACCCCCAACATGGAGGGACCTTTCATCAACCGCTCGCCAGGATGAACCCGAATCACCAATTGCACATCCGGGCGGTGGGCAAAATATTGGGCGGTTTTCTCTATCCATTCCGCCATGGAAGCGGTAAAAATATTGCGCCCCAGGGTCAGGCTATCCCCCAGCACGTTGGTTGCCAGCAAAATCACCGGGCGCTCATCCAGCCCCAGGTCGGCGCGTAGTTTTTCGCCGCCTACGGATGCCACCTCCTGCCAAAAGCGAGTCCCTTTGCCAAATTTCTTGGCGCTGCTGCGGGCATCTTCCAGCCCGATAATTTTCTCCCGCTCGGCGTCTGTCAGCGCCAGGCTGCCTTTTGCCGCCCAAAGCGCATCGGTATTTTGGCGCATCACCACATCGTTGAGAGAAAGCCAAATCTGTTCGCGCTGGTCGTTAAACTCGTAGGTGATGGTTTTCAGGTTAAGATGACGCGCCGCCTGGTAGAACACGCCCAATTCGGTGACAAGACCATTGGGGATGAGAACCGTTTCCGGGCGCGATTCTTGCAGAAAGCGGGTCGCCGTTAAAGCGGCGTGCCGGTTTCTTTCCACCCGCAGCCGGTAGAGGTCGGATTCCCGGTCGAATTCTTCCACCTGAAGAGTGTACATCACATCAAAGGCGGATGCCGTTTCCACTGCCGCTTCCAGCGCCGGGGGCAGATGCCCGGAGGCGGGGACATCCAACAGCGAGATAACGCGAACCAGTTCCCCCAGCGGTCGCAGAACCCGGCGGGTGTATAAATCCTGGCGGCGCAGGTCAAAGCGGTTGAGGGGTTTGTCCCACTCGCCATAGGGCAGGTAGGCAATGGTCACTTCGTGCCCCAAGCCGCGCAGCGCCAACCCGATGATAACGGCTTGCTCCACCCAGTAATGGAGGGTGGCGAAGAGAATGATTTTTTTGCCTTGGGGCGCTTTTTGTGCGTAAGGGCGCACCTGTTCCACCGCCGCAGGTAGCGCCTTCTCCAGTTGCGAGAGGTTATAGCGCGTGCGCGGACGCACCGGGTGCAGGGCATCGTACAAATCGGCGGCGTAGGGGAGGTGGGAGAGGAGGTCTTTGAGGGTCATGGGCAGGCGTTTTGTTGAATATACGGTTGCAGCGCGGCGGCGAGGAGGCTTTCGCCTTGGGCGGAGAGGTGCAGGGGGTTGTCGGTAAAACCTTGCGGGGGGATGATGTCCCATACATCCACATATTGCCAGCCTTGGGTTTGCGCGGTCTGACGGAGCAGGCTGCGATATTGGTCGTATGCCCAGCGCGGGTACATGGCATTGTAACGGACATCGCTATTTTTGCCGGAAGCAACAAAAATGGGCTCGTTAAAGAAAAGGATGGGGGTATGTGGGTTCATTTGCACGCCCGCTTCCAGGTAAGACCACAAAAAGGTTTGCGAGAGGTCTTGTGGCGCGTCAAACCCGCCAAATGCCAGGCTGCCTTTTACATCCGGGGAAAGCGGCGGGTAGGCGGTGAGGGGCGCGGTATCTTTGCCGGTTGCGCCCCAGGCAATCCCCAGGGCTTGCAAGAGCGCCATCCTTGCCAGGCTGTCTCTTTGCCCCACGATGCTTTTCTGGTACAGGCTGCGCGGGGCTTGGGCGTTGGCGTAGTCGTAGGGCAGGGAATATTGAGCGGTGAGCGCCAAGACTTGCTCAAAATTTTGCAAAAGCAGGGGGTTGGGGGCTTTGGGCGTGAGGCTGAAAGGCGTAAGCGCCCAAAGGATGAGGTCGGGCTGATGTTTTTGGGCTTCTTGCAAAAAGAGCAGGTCTTTTTGCACGGAAGGGTGCGGGTAGCCGAGGTTGTAAAAGCGCAGCGTTCTGCCAGGGCAGGCAACCGAATTTTGCAGGGCGGCGGCAAGGGTTTCTTGCGGTTGGAGCAGCTCGCCCCAAATGGAGGAATCTCCCAGCAGGAGGACGCGATATTCGCCGGGTTGTTTGGCTTGAGAAATTTTGTGCGAGGCGAACAGGGCGTTCAGGTCGTCTACGCTGATGTTCAGGTCGCTTGCGCCTGCGCCAAAGGGCAGGCGCTCCCTTCCCGGAAAAAGCCAGTTGTACCCGGAGATTTTGCCCACCGGGGGGGTGATAAGGGCAAAAAGCAGGTTTGCCAGCAGGAAGAACGCCAGGGTTTTGGCAAACAGCCAGGGGGCGCGAATGTTCTTCATAACGGAACCCCGAACAAGACCCGTAAAACGCGCCAGGCAGCAGTCGGAGAGCCGAGCGCGAAGAAAACCCATCCCACTGCCACAAAGTGAAAGGTGAAGAAAATCCCGGCCCCGCGCCAAAGGGGGGTGGAGGGCAGTTTTACTCTCCCCGCCCAACGCTGATGGGCAAAAAGCCCCAACCCGTGCCAAAGCCCCCAAAGCAGGTAGTTCCCACTCGCGCCGTGCCATAGACCAATGAGGAGCATGGTGCTTAATTGCCCCAGCAAAACCGCCAGGGTTGGTGCTATTTTCCATTGGCGCAGAGTGCGGGCAAGCGGGTTAAAGTAATATGCCCGAAACCATTGGGTGAGGGTGATGTGCCAGTTGTTCCAGAACAGGGTAAGGTTGGGTTGCAAGTAGGGGCGGGAGAAGTTTTCTGGCAGGCGAATGGACAGGAGCCGCGCCATGCCCAGTGCCACATCGGTATAGCCGCTAAAATCCAGGTAAATTTGCAGAGCATAGGCGTAAACGAAGACCCACATCCAGCCGGGGGATTGGGTTTGGCTGGCAAGGTTCTCGTTGAGGGCGGCGGCGGCAAGGAAGTTTGCCGCGCCAAATTTTTTTGCCAGCCCCAACAAAACCCGCCGGAGTGCAAAAATCCAATCTTCTTCGCGCAGGGGCTGAGGGCTGCGGAGTTGGGGCAGAAAACGCTCCAGCCGTTCTATGGGTCCGGCGCTGAGAGTGGGAAAAAACAGAACGTAGGCAACAAATTCATCCAGCCGGGCGGGGGGCAAACGTCCGTTTTGGGCATCTTTGAGGGTGTGAAGCAGGCGAAAGGCGATGTAAGAAAACCCCAGCCACCCCAACATGCTCGGCGCTTCCGGCGCGGATGTGCCGGAAAGGGGCAGGATTCCGTTCACCAGGGCATTTTGCCAGCCGGGCAGTTTTACCGCCCCAAAAAGAATCAGCAAGCCCCAAAATGCCGCCTGCTGCCAAACGTTTCTCCACCCGCTGCGGATTGCGGTTAAAGCAAGCAGGAGGGCAAGCAAACCCACTGCCGCGCTCAACACCTGCCAGCGCGGGGTAAACACCGGAAAAATGGAAAAATCACCCAAAAAACGGTCTACATCCACCCAGAGGAGCAAACCTGCCAACGCCAAACCTGCCAGCCAGTTCTCTTTTTGGGGGCGCAGCTCTGGCGGCGTTACCCAAAACCAAACCGCAACGCTGAGGGCGAGGCTGGCGAAAGGCAGCCAAAACGTGAAGTTTTCTGGTTTGGTTTGGGGCTGAAGCCAAAACACGGCGGCAACGCTGGCAAGCATAACCCCGGTTGCCCTGGCTTTTTTCCACTGCCCCAACAGTAAAGCAACCGCCAACAGCGCCAAAATCTGGTTCAGCATGGCTCAAAAACCCTGATACATCCACTGCGGGGCGGCGCTCGCCGCGCCAATGGTAATGACGATGAGCAGCAGCGCCAAAAACAGGGCAAGCAGGTCTTCTTTGGGTCTCAATGTCCCGCTTCCTCAATTTCCCAGCGCAGGCGCGGACGTACCAAGCCCTGGCGCTGCTCCGCCCATTGAATGCCAGGCGCGCCGATGGGGTCCACCCCAAAAGCCAGGGCGTTTTCGTCCATAAAATAACGCTTTACCCCAAACGAAGAAGCATTCACCCCCACAATGTAACGCCCTTCGTTCAGCCAATCGGCGGGCAGGGTGGCGCGGGAGAGGTAATGCCCGGCGGCGCGGGTGGACTGCTTCTCGAAGAGGTCGGCGTCATCCACATCAAAGGATGTGAAAACATATTCACCGCGCACCGTGCTGAGGTAAATGCCCACCCGCAAGCCGGTTATTGGCGCGGCGAGGGTGTATTCCAGTTCCAGGGTCAGCGGCTCGGTAGAGCGGATGGAATCTATCACCGCGCCGCGCTCGTTCTTCAGGCGCAGGGCAACTGGCGCAAATGGCGCGGCATGGGCAGAAATTTCGTCCTCTGCCCAAACCCGCTCCCCGGCTTGCGCCTGCCCGGAGGCAAGGTAAAAGTCTACCGCTTCGGGGGTGGGGGCGCGTTTCACCATCTGCCCTTTTTGCATCACAATCGATTCTTGGGTCAAGCGCAGAATGGCGCTCATGTTATGGCTTACAAACAGCACCGTGCGCCCCTGTTGGGCGACATCGTTCATCTTTCCCAAACACTTGCGCTGAAATTCGGCATCACCCACCGCCAACACTTCATCCACCACCAAAATCTCCGGCTCCAGGTGGGCGGCAACGGCAAAAGCC
>DYNS01000275.1 GCA_020720965.1 Anaerolinea sp.
CAGCAGGGTGATAAACAGCAGCAGGACGCCCGTCAGCCAGGTGAATTTGCGTTCTTTTTTGTAGGAGGCGGTCAGGTAGGTGCGCAGCAGGTGCAGGGCAGTGGTGATGACCATGCCCTCGCCCGCCAGGCGATGCACATCGCGCAGCAGTTCGCCAAAGGGGATTTCGGCACCCAGGCGCAGGATGGAGGCGTAAGCCCCCTCCGGCGTCGGGACGTAGTAGAGCATGAGCAACAGGCCGGTTAGAACTTCGACAGCCAGGAAAAAAACCGTCAGGAAGCCCAGGCGGAAGGTGTGGGTGAACCAGGTGCTGGCGGCGGCATAGTAGCGCGGGCGGACGTGCAGCAACATGCTCAGGACATGCGCCCGGTAGCGCGGATTGGGCTTTTCGGTTGGCTCCTCGCCGCGCAGGACGGCGCGCAATTCGTCCAGACCGATGCCGGCAAGCAGGGATTTGCTCCAGTAGTTGAGCCAGGAGCGCAGGGGATTGGATTTCTCAGCCAACGGAGGCCCCCGGGATTTTTTGCGCGGTATCGACCATCACCAGCGATTCAGGCGCGACTTCGGCCTGTTCACCGTTAACCAGGGCTTCCACCGGCAGGGGTGCGCCGCTGGCGTCGCTTTGGGCGGCCACCTGACCCTCCGGCGTGACCACGCGCAGCGGAAAGCGGTCGAGGCTGCGGGTGGCCGGGCCTTGCAGGCAGTCACCTTGGGGACCAAACTCCGAGCCGTGACAGGGGCAGACGAATTTCTGCGAGCCATCGTCCCAACTGACGAGACAATCCAAGTGAGTGCAGGCGCGGTGCAGGGCGAGCAGTCCCGTTTCGCTGTGGACGAGCCAGAAGCGGCCTGCGGGGAAGGCCAGCGGCGGGTCACCCGCTTTGGGCAATTCCGCCAGGGTGCCGACCTCGAATTCACCACCGAATGCGCCTTTGGGACGGCGCGGCAGGGTGGTTTTGCCCAGCACTTCGAGCAGTTTTAACGCGCCCAAGCCGAGCGCGCCCAGCCAAGCCAGGCCGAGGAATTCGCGGCGGGTGAAAGAGTTTTTTTGTGGGGTTTCAGACATTCCTAACCTACCGATAGTGTTGCATAATTTGTGCAAAATCGAACAAGAGAAGTATACAAATCGGTGGTTAAGGAAAGTTTTTCGGGAGATTAACAACTATTTCTAATTTTCATGGAGAGCCAATACCTTCAGTATCTATTCAGCCATATCACAGGTAGTTTTCCTATCATGAGGCAGAACCTAAGCCCACCGAAGTGGACGAGAACAATACCCGCCTGAATAGATACATTTTTGGGTATCTATTCAGGCTTAAATATGGTTGCAAAAGTTTTCAAACCACCACATATGGCGGTTAACACAATCAAGAACTATGCAAAAACTCAGAACCTTGCCAATTTTCGCAAATTTTCATCAGAAAGCATACCCGGTCCCTGAAAAACTCATGCCCCCCCTAAAAAAAACTTGTGCGGGGGGGATAATCTAGTAAATTTGGTCGGTTTTTTGTGCTTTTCCCGCACGTTTGCGAAGAGGTCGGCAACCCTGCGCCCTGGGCATCCGTAGCGCAAACGAGTAACCTAAAAAGAGCGTGCTGATAACGGCACGCTCTTTTTTTTGATGCCGGAACTCAACACCCGCTGAGACGGGGAGGCTCAATCCTGCGTAAAATCTGCCGTTGGGATGGAGATGGATGGGCGTATAGAATTCGCATGGGGGAGGCTGAGGGATGCCACCTCACCGTCCGCCCGCTGGCGGACCAACCTGGCAGACCTGCGCGAGGGTTTTCGGGGGCAGGACGGGGGTTTGTGGCTAAAGGAATTCCAATGTGGGGGGGACTTTTCTCCGGGCTGTGGGTGGGGGAGGGACTAGTCCACAATATTCCACCCGCACACGAAAATGTCCCCTCCGCCGGGAGGGGCGGCAGCCCCCGGCTGCCGGGTTGCCGGGCGCGGGGGTGAGAGACGATTTCATCGCTCAAAAACCATACCCGGGCTTACAAATGCTCCGCATCTGCGGCAGATGCGCTTTGCTTGTATAATGGGACAAATTCGTTCTGTTACCATGCCTACCACCCCCGAATCCCTCGCTCGTGAAAACATTGATGCCCAGTTGGCTGCTTGCGGCTGGGTGGTGCAGGACCGCGCCCGGATGAATTTGTATGCGGGGCGCGGAATTGCTGTGCGCGAGTTTCCGTTGCAAACAGGATTTGCGGATTACCTGCTGTTCGTGGACAGGAAAGCCGTCGGCGTGATCGAAGCCAAGGCGGAGGGTGTGACGCTTTCGGGGGTGGCGGAGCAGGCCGGGCAGTATTCGATTGGGCTGCCGGCAAATATTCCGCATGTGACGCTGCCGCTGCCGTTTTTATATGAAAGCACCGGGGTGGAGACGTACTTCCGGGATGAGCGTGACCCGCAGCCGAGGTCGCGGCGGGTGTTTACGTTCCATAGGCCGGAGACGTTGGCGTATTGGTTGGATTTGTCGCCGGGCGGCGTAGGGGCGGATGGTATCCGCCCGATGGGTGGTGCCGCGCCGGGGGAAGGGCGGACGCCGGGCGGAGCCGCCCCCACGTTACGGAAACGGTTCCAAAATTATCCCCCGCTGAACACGAGCGGGTTGTGGGATGCCCAGATCGAAGCGATTAACAATCTCGAAGCTTCGCTGGCTTCTGACAAACCAAGGGCGCTGATTCAGATGGCGACGGGGTCGGGGAAGACGTTTACGGCGGTCAGTTTTATTTACCGGATGTTGAAGTTCGGCAAGGCGCGGCGGGTGCTGTTCCTGGTGGATCGCGCCAACCTGGGGCGGCAGACGCTCAAGGAGTTCCAGGCGTATACCACGCCCGATGACGGGCGCAAGTTCACCGAGTTGTATAACGTCCAGTTTTTGCAGGGCAATGCCATAGACCCGGTCAACCGGGTGGTGGTGACGACCATCCAGCGTTTGTTTTCAATGTTGAAGGGCGAAGAAGCCTTCGATGCGGAAAACGAAGAAGGGTCGTTGTTCGATTTGGGCGGCGCGCTCGATACCGAAAAACCCAAGGAAGTGCGCTATAACCCCAAAATCCCACTTGAGACCTTCGATATCATCGTCACCGATGAGTGCCACCGCTCGATTTACAACCTGTGGCGGCAGGTGCTGGAGTATTTCGACGCGCACCTGATCGGGCTGACGGCCACGCCCAGCAAGCAGACCTTCGGCTTTTTCAACCAGAATCTCGTCATGGAGTACAGCCGTCCGCGCGCGGTGGCGGATGGGGTGAATGTGGATGGCGAGGTCTATCGCATTCGGACGCAGATCGGCACAAGCGGCGCAAAGGTTGAGGCCGGGTTCTGGGTGGGCAAGCGCGAGAAACTGACCCGCCGCGAGCGCTGGGAGCAACTGGACGAAGACCTGACTTACGATGCCAACCAGCTCGACCGGGAAGTGGTCAGCGAGGGGCAGATTCGCACCGTCATTCGCACCTACCGCGACCGGTTGGCGGGTGAAATCTTTCCGGGGCGCACGGAAGTGCCCAAGACGCTGATTTTTGCCAAGGACGACAGCCACGCCGAAGATATCGTGCGGATTGTGCGCGAGGAGTTCGGCAAGGGCGATGCCTTTTGCCAGAAAATCACCTATCGCAGCAGCGGCACGCCGCCCGAGACGCTGATCGCCAACTTCCGCAACAGCTATTATCCGCGTGTGGCCGTGACGGTGGATATGATTGCCACGGGCACCGACATCAAGCCGCTCGAGGCGCTCTTGTTCATGCGCCAGGTGCGCAGCCGGGTGCTGTTCGAGCAAATGCTGGGACGCGGGACGCGCGTCATCAACCCCAACGACCTGCAAGCCGTGACGCCCGATGCGCGCGTCAAAGATCGTTTTGTGATTGTGGACGCGGTGGGGATCGTGGAGCAGGAGAAAATCGACACCCAAACCCTGGAGCGCAAACGCTCGCAGTCGCTACGGCAGTTGCTCGAAGCGGTGGCGCTGGGGGTGCAGGATGACGACACGCTCTCGTCGCTGGCGGGGCGGCTGGTGAAGCTGGATCGGAAGTTGACGGAAGCCGATAGAAACAGGATACAGGCGACGGGTGCGGAGCTGAGTCCCGGGGAAATTGCCCAGGGGATTCTGACCGCCCTCGAGCCGGATTCTGCTACAGAGGCCGAATCCACCTTCGATATTTCCCAATATGAAGCCCAGCTTGAGCAGGCGCGACAAGGCCTCGCCGGCCGATTGGCACAGCA
>DYNS01000594.1 GCA_020720965.1 Anaerolinea sp.
GACGAGCCTGTCACGTCGGCAGATTGCCCGGCGCGTGCAGGCATTGGGGACACCCGCAGGGAAAAACGTGGTGTCGCGCCTGTTGCGGGAACACGGTTATCGTCGCCGCAAGCCCCAGAAGAAACGCACCCTGGGGCAACACGCCGACCGTAATGCCCAGTTTGAAAAGATTGCCCAACTCAAACAAACCTACCTGCAAGCAGGCAAACCCGTGATCAGCATTGACACCAAAAAGAAGGAACTGCTGGGCAACTTTTACCGTGAAGGGGTGACGGATGCCGTCGAACCCACGGAGGTCAATGACCATGACTTCCCCAGCTATGGCAATGGGCAAGTGATCCCCCACGGCATCTACGACCTTGCCCGCAACGAAGCGGCACTGCACCTGAACACCAGCCACGACACCACCGAGTTTGCCTGCGAAAGCCTTGGCTTATGGTGGCGTGAGCAAGGGAAACCCAACTACCCCGAAGCTGACGAGCTGTTGGTCTTATGTGACGGGGGTGGCAGCAACAGTTCCTCCGCGTACCTGTTCAAGCAAGACTTGCAGGCATTGGCGGACAGCCTGAACCTGAAAATACGCATCGCCCACTACCCGCCCTATTGCTCCAAATACAACCCGATTGAACACCGCCTGTTCCCCCATGTGACCCGTGCCTGCCGGGGTGTGCCGTTGGAAACGGTCGAAACCGCCAAACACTACATGGCAAAAACGGAAACCACTACTGGCTTGAAGGTCGCTGTCCGCATCATCAGCAAAGTTTTTGAAACCGGGCGTAAGTATGCCCAAGCGTTCAAGGAGAACATGACCATCCAGTTCGATGATTTCCTGCCAAAGTGGAACTACACCGCTGTCCCTCAGTCCCCCTGATTTCGGGAAGTTATTTTGGGACAGTTCCCTATAGCCTGTATGGCACAACGGCCTGCGCGGATTGTCCCAAGAAAAGCCATTGCACCACCAGCAAAGAAGGCCGCCAAATCAAGCGTTATCCCGGTGATGCCCGCAAAGAAGCCCTGCGCCAGTTACTCCAAGAGGAAGATATGCGCCAACGTTACCGCCAACGGTCGGCTTGGGTAGAACCGGTCTTCAGTGTCCTCAAGGGTAAGCAACGCCTCACCCGCTTCCGCCGCAAAGGCTTGGCTTCCGTGCGTCTGGAATTTGCCTTACACGCGATGGCCTACAACTTGGGGCGGGTTATTGCCCTCCTTTGG
>DYNS01000595.1 GCA_020720965.1 Anaerolinea sp.
AATCGGCGGGACAGTTTTGCGCATTCTCCGGCCCGTCGCAAACCGAGTCTCCGCAGCGGTTTTCGGAACGAGGCGCTTGGGTTGGGGCGGCGTCCCCGCCGGACAGCCCACCCAGAGAACATGCCAGGCTGGTGATGAGCAACAAGGAAAAGAGAAGGAACGTTTTTTTCATGGTAGTCTCCTGAAATAGGGTGGCAGGGTGTGATATGACCCTGTTTCATTTTAGTAAAACCGGCTCTGCTGCCAGGGAAATGTTGTTGCTATTCAGGACTGTCCAGGCGTAATTTCCATCGTCATTTGGAATCACGCTCGTCGCCTGCGTTACGCCCGCCGGGATTGGATAGTCGCCCACTCCCCAGGCAACGTAACAGACCTGCCCAGACTGCTTTGTGATTTTATAAGCGTTGACTCCCCCAGGATTTTTCGATAACGCTTCGACCTTCTCGAAGGGCAGCAACTCTTGCGTCAGCAATTTCAACGCCGACAAGGATGGATGGGCCGCGCCCTGGTCGCTGCGTATTCCATAAAGCCTCCAGGGATTGGTGGGGGAATTTTTCGAATCGATGTAGGTGTGCCAAAGCACAAGGTCGTCACCCAAAGCATAGGCTGGGACGATTCGCCGAAAAATATCCGCCGCCTGGGATGTGTCACTGTTGGGATAGTCGGTACGCAATGCCAGGCTTTCATCGGTGGTCGAACCCGTTTCTGTCAACCAGGTTGCCTTTCCTTGCAGTCCCTTCTTTTCCAGAAAGACTTGAAATTGTTCGCGTTGGATTGCGAACGCATCCCAGCTGGAATAATAGTGATAATTGACGATGTCGAACCAGTCCGTTCCGCCGCCCGCAATGACGCCCGCCAGCCAGGTGTTAACCTGGTAGTTATCCAGGCTGCTCATGCCGGGCATGACAATCACAGCGTCCGGGTCGCGGGCGCGGATATACGCGGCCGCCTGCGCCAGGAAGACGCCCTGTTCCTGCGGGCTGAATCCGTTCGGGGGAATGACGCGGGGCGCGCGGGCTTGCTGCGCTGGGGGCGCCCCGGGGTCAAATGTGCTCCAATGATCCATCTCATTGCCAAGTTCCCAATATTTGACATAGGGACCGTAACGCTCGATGACCTTCTCCAGGTATTCCTCAGCCTCTGCGCCCAGTGTCTTTTGGAAGCGCGCGGAGTCGGTTTCCCAAGGCGGGGTGGCGGAGGCGGGCTGCAT
>DYNS01000276.1 GCA_020720965.1 Anaerolinea sp.
TAAACATAGGGAGTTGGGGCGGATTCTGATAACCAGCATTACCCCCTCCCCCACACGGGATTCCCCCCCCGAAGGCTACGGTCCCTCCGGCTTTCCTGCCAACGTCAACCCCCTCACCGGGCTAAAAGTGGAAGACCCCCTCCTGCTGGAGCGCCGCCCGCTGATGGTAAAGGTCGCCAACCTGCCCCGCGTCTATCGCCCCCAATGGGGGCTTTCGCTGGCAGACCATGTGTACGAATACTACATCGAAGAAGGCACAACCCGCTTCGCCGCCTTCTTCTTAGGGCAAAATGCCGAAATGGTCGCCCCCATTCGCTCCGGGCGGTTTTTTGACCATCATCTCATCACCATGTACAAAGCCAACTTTGCCTTTGGCTCGGCAGATTACCGCGTGCGGAACCTGCTCTATAACCAAAATTACGCCGACCGCCTCGTCATCGAAAGCGCCTGCCCGCCCATGTGCCGTTACGAACCCAACGGCGTAAACTACCTGATGACCAACACCGCCGACCTGACCGCCTTCATCAACGGGCGCAGCGTCCCCGGCGGAAACGGCAGGCAAAACCTGGATGGACTCCTCTTTGACTACGAAACCCCCTCCGTTGGGCAAACCGCCCAACAGGTTTACATTCGTTACTCTGCCGCCATCTACAACCGTTGGGACTACGACCCCCAAACCTCCCTCTACTACCGCTACTCCGACACCCAGGACGACTTTGAAAACGGGCGCAATGAAGAATACGCCCAACTGACAGACCGACTCACCGGTGAACCGATTACCGCCCAAAATGTGGTTGTCCTTTACATCCCCCACAGTTACTACTCCCGCACCCCAGAGATTATAGACATCGTCCTCTCCGGTCCCGGCAAAGCCTATCTCTTCCGAGACGGGCAAATGTTCGAGCTAACCTGGTACCGCAACGCGCTGGATAAACTCTTCATTCTGGTAGATGCCCAGGGCAAAACCTTCCCCCTCAAACCCGGCAATACCTGGTTTCAGGTTGTTGGCTCCACCAGCCAACTCAGCGCCGAAGAAGAAGGGATTCTGCGCTTTACCTTCTCCATTCCCTAAACCAAACAAAAGCGCCGCCCTTGCGGACGGCGCTCTTGTTTCGGCGCAGTGGCTTCCTTCGGGTTAACCGAGGAGGGATGCCACTGCGCCACGTTGGATACTGGAACTGTCCATGTGAGACATCACCTCCTCCTTTCTAAAGGATTGCGATGAAAAATGTTTTTTACCCCTGAAGATGGTGCGAGTATGACATAAAAATATTTGGATGTCAATAGGGGGATTTACCTCCCCCGTTCCACTCTGAGACTCTCTAACCCTCTCAGAGAGCTTTCTCCAGCCCTCGCGGGGTATTCTTTTGCCAACATCCACCCCCCTCACGGAGTTCACATGAAAAAACATCCCTCCATCTTCTTTTTTAGTGTGCTTGTCCTTGCCTGGCTCTTCGACTTCCTCTTTTGGAATCGCTCGGCGGGCATTTCTTTTGCTCTGTACATCCTTCTGCTTCTTGGCGCGGGCGTTTTCCTGCTCTGGCGCGAGGGCTTTCAGCCGCACCGCAACACCCTGCTGCTCTTCCTGCCTTTGCTGTTCTTTGCCATCTTCTCCGCTTTGCGCCGCGAACCCCTCACCGCTTTTCTGACTCATACCCTCAGCCTGGCGCTTTTGGCAGGGGTCGCTCTCACCTATCGGGGCGGGCGCTGGCTGGAATACAGCCTGGCAGACTATCTCCAAAAATTCGGCGGGTTGCTCCTCAGCCTTTTGGCTCGCCCTGCCCTCTCCTGGGCGGAATGGCGGCAGCAGGCTCCTGCCAAACCCCAAGCCAACCCCGCTCTTTGGGCAGCCCTGCGCGGATTGTTCCTCTCCCTGCCCGTTCTCGCCTTTTTTGCCGCCCTGCTCTCCTCCGCTGACCTGGTTTTTGCGGAGCGGTTGGAGTCTTTTACCTCCCTCTTCCGCCTGGAAAACCTGCCGGAGTACATCTTTCGGGCTGTGTACATTTCCTTTTTGGCGTACATGCTGGCGGGCGCATACCTGCACGCCGCCCTGCGCTCCAGCGAGGAAAACCTGCTGGGGCAGGAGAAGCCCCTTGTCCCGCGTTTTTTGGGGTTTATCGAGGCGGTTTTTGTTCTCGGCAGCGTTTCCCTCCTTTTTGCCTCCTTTGTCCTCGTTCAATTTCAATACTTTTTTGGTGGGCAAGCCAACATTCAACTGCAAGGCTATACCTACGCCGAATATGCCCGGCGCGGATTTGGCGAACTGGTGACGGTGGCGTTTTTTGCCCTGCTGCTCTTCCTCGCCCTTAGCGCAACCGCCAAAAGGCAAACGCCCTCTCAGGCGCGTGCCTTTGCCAGTTTGGGGCTTGCTCTGTTTGGCTTGGTCGCGGTCATGCTCGTTTCTGCTTATCTTCGTCTCAATTTGTACGAAACCGCCTACGGCTTTACCCGCCTCCGCGCTTACACCCATGTCTTCATCATTGCGCTGGCTTTTTTGCTCGCTGCCATCGTTCTGCTGGAATTTTTGAACCGCCAACGCGCTTTTGCTCTGGCGCTTTTTCTCTTTGTCATCGGCTTTTCTGCCAGCCTGCCTCTGCTAAACGTGGATGCCTTCATCGTCCGGCAGAATATTCACCGTTTTTGGGCGGGGGAAGATTTGGATGTCGGCTACCTGGCGTCTCTCTCGGCGGATGCCACCCCCATTTTGGTGGAGATGTACCAGGCTGCGGAATATCCTCCGACCCGGCTGCGGTTGGGCGCGGCTTTAGCGTGTATCCAATTCCGGGCAGCGGAGCCAGCCCCCGCCGGGGATTGGCGCTCCCTGCACCTGGCAGATTTTTCGGCTGCCCAGGCTCTCCCGCCTCTCGCCGAAGACCTGAAAATTTATCAGATTGACGATTCTTCCTACCCCGTCACCGTTATTGCCCCGCACGGGGAGACCTTTGAGTGTGATAGCCTGGTGTTTGACTAACTAAAAACAGGCTCCGCAACCGGTTTTGCCGGTTGCGGAGCCTGTTTTACAATGTGGGCGATTGGTTTACTTTACAAACTGCCCGTTGCGGTAAAAGACCTCGCCATCGGCTGCAATTTCTGCATCCTGGCGCATGTCGCAAATCATATCCCAGTGAATCATGCTCTTGTTTTTAGAGCCGGTTTCGGGGTAGCCTGCCCCTAGAGCCATGTGAAAAGTGCCGCCAATTTTCTCGTCAAAGAGGATATTGCCGGTAAAACGGTCTATCTCAAAGTTCGTGCCGATGGCGAACTCGCCCAGGTAACGCGCCCCAGCATCCGATTCCAGCATTTGCAGCAGGTACGCCTGGTTTTTCTCGGCTTTGGCGCTAAGAACCCGCCCTTTTTCAAAGGTCAGTTCAATTCCCTCTACCGCTACGCCGTTGTAAATGGCAGGGTAGGTGAAGCGCACCCAACCGGTAACGGATTCTTCCACCGGTCCGGTGAAGATTTCTCCATCCGGCATGTTGTGCTGCCCGCAGGAGTTCATAAAAACCCTGTCCCGCACCGAGAGGCTTAAATCCACGTTGGGTCCGCGCAGGGTGACGAGGTTGTGCGGTTTCATGTACTCCACCAGGCGGGCTTGTTCGGCTTCCACTTTCTTCCAGTAGGCAACCGGGTCGGGTTCGTTGGCATGACAGGCGCGGTACACAAAATCTTCGTAGGCGCGTTTACTCATTTGGGCTTCCATGGCGTAACCCTCGGTGGGGAAGAGAGTCGTGACCCACTTAAACTCGCCGGTTGCCCCCCGCCGCATTTGAGTTTCCAAAATGGAGGCGCTGCCCTTTTGGCGGCGCGCCATTTTGCGGGTATCGATTCCGCTCAGGGCGCGGGGGTTGGCGCTGGAATGTACCCGAATGCGCGATTCGAAATTCTCGTAAGCGTGTTTGAGAAAGGTGGGGGCAAAGTCCAACTGCTCATCGTTGGCGGCAGCAAGGTACAGTTCCGGGAAGTCTGGAAATTCCAGAGCCAGGTGAGGGTGTCCGCCAGCCTTCAGCACTTCCTCATACAGGGCGCGGACGAGTGGCTCGGCGGCGGTGGTTGCCTCCAGTAGCACCCGGTCGCCGGGTTGGATGTGGGCGGAGTATTGAACCAGAATTTTGGCAAAACTTTCTACGCGGCTATCGCTCATGGGGTTCTCCTTGGGGGAATGCGAATATTATAACCGGGCTTGAATTTCTTTGAAAAAGATGATAAAAAA
>DYNS01000596.1 GCA_020720965.1 Anaerolinea sp.
GTTACCTGATTCTGTATTTTGTCCTGGCTTATGCCATCTCCTGGGCCATCGGCATTCCGCTGGCGCTGGCGCGCCACGGGCTAATGGCTCCCATTCTCCCCGCTTGGACGCATTACCTGGTCGCTTATGGTCCCCTGCTCTCAGCAGTCATCGTCACCTGGCTGAGCGAGGGAGGCTCCGGTCTGAAAAAACTTGGCGAGCGCCTGACCCTGTGGAAAGTTCGCCCGATTTGGTGGGTGGCAGCCTTCTCGCCCATCATCATCGGCGCGGTGGTCGTTTTCGCCTTTGTGTTGGTCACCGGCGAGCCGATTTCCATTGCTACGCTGGGAGAAGTCAACTTCCTGCCGCCGCTGGGACTTGGGGCGCTCGCGCTCTGGTTCCTGACCTTTGGCGTTGGGGAGGAAACCGGTTGGCGTGGCTACGCCCTGCCCCACCTGCAAAAGAACCGCAGCGCCCTCTCTGCCACCTTGATTCTGGCCGTCTTGTGGGCGCTCTGGCACCTGCCGCAATTTTTCTATTTATTCGACCCGGCCATTGCAATTGGCTGGGGCCTCGGTCTCTTTGCCGGAGCGATTGTTTTTACCTGGTTGTTCAATAGCGCCAGCGGCAGCATTCTGATTGTGTCGGTCTGGCATGGCTGCTTCAACTTCATCTCGGCTTCCGATGCCGGGAACGGGGTTCTGGCTGCCGTGGTCAGTACCCTGGTCATGGTCTGGGCGGTGGTCGTCATCTGGTGGTTCAAACCCCAAAATTTAGCGCAGCAACCAAAAGTGGTTAGTGCCTCAATGGCGAATCACAAATGAAAATGATACAGTTTTCCATTCTCTTTTTCGTGGTGGTGATCGTCCTGGCCCATTTCTTCACCCCGCCAGAGTACAACTGGATGCAAAACACTGTCAGCGACCTGGCGGCGCAAGGCATGAAATATCAATGGATGATGCAGGCCGGTTTCATTGGCTTTGGCTTGCTGCTCAACCTGGGTTTTGTGCAGAAATTTATCGCCGCCCAAAAGGTTTCTTATCCCGATCTGCTAATCATGCTCTACGGGCTGGCGATTTTGCTTTCGGGCTTTTTCAGCACCGCGCCATTCATCCCAGGCGTGAGTTATTCGGCCCAGGAAAGCAACTTGCACTCGGTTTTTGCAACCACGGCGGGCATCGCCTTCAGCCTTGGCATCCTTTACCGGCTGGTCACGGCTCCCACCCCC
>DYNS01000597.1 GCA_020720965.1 Anaerolinea sp.
GCGCCGCACCCCGCCCACCACCCCCTGCACCGACAACCCACCAACCGCCCTCATAACCCCCGCTCCAAACGCTAAAACCGCCATGTCCCCCACCCTCGCCCCCTTCCAACTGGAACGCTACTTTGCCCAATACGAATTCAACACCCGTTACCTGCTATGCAGTTCGGATTGCGAATCCCGCCCGGTTGCAGACCTGCTCCAACTGGAAGAAGGCGCACAGCAAGCCCTGCACCAACTCTGGCTCGGCTACACCGAATCACAGGGCGCGCCAGGATTGCGCCGCCAAATCGCCCGGCTGTACGCCAACATCTCACCAGAGCAAGTCCTCGTCCACAGCGGGGCAGAAGAAGCCATCTACCTCTTCATGCACGCCGTCCTGCAACCCGGCGACCATCTCATCGTTCACTACCCCTGTTACCAATCCCTCTTTCAGGTTGCCCAAAGTTTAGGCGCAGAAATCACCTTCTGGCAGGCGCAGCCCCAAAACGGCTGGGCGCTTTCCACCCAGGACTTGCGTCAACACCTGCGCCCCAACACCCGCGCCATCATCCTCAACACCCCGCACAACCCCACCGGCTGGCTCATGCCCGCCGCCCAATTTGTGGAGGTGAACCAAATCGCCGCCGAGCGGGGGATTCTCCTCTTTTCCGATGAAGTTTACCGGGAACTGGAATATGACCCCGCCACCCGCCTCCCCGCCGCCTGCGACCTGAACCCAAACGCTCTCTCCCTGGGGGTGATGTCTAAAACCTATGGGCTTGCCGGGCTGCGAATTGGCTGGATAGCCACCCAAAACGCCGACCTCTATCAGCGCATGGCAACCCTCAAAGACTACACCACCATCTGCAACAGCGCCCCCAGCGAGTTACTGGCAGAAATTGCCCTGCGCCACCGTGAAGAATTGGCTACCCGCAATCTGAACATCATCCGACACAACCTCACCCTGCTGGATGATTTCTTCCTCCGTCATGCCGACCAATTCTCCTGGGTGCGCCCCGCCGCCGGACCCATTGCCTTTCCGCGCCTGCTGCATGGGGAGATAGAAACCTTCTGCGACCAGTTGGTGCGCGAACAAGGGGTTCTACTCCTGCCCGGAAACCTGTACAACTACCCCAACAATCATTTTCGGATTGGTTTTGCCCGCCAAAACATGCCGCAAGCCCTCGCCGCTTTGGAAGAATTCCTGGCTAACCGCCGTTAACC
>DYNS01000598.1 GCA_020720965.1 Anaerolinea sp.
TCTGGGGCGCAGGGTTTGGGCGGGAGACAATCCCGATGCCCGCGCCCACAAATCACTCCTCCTCGTCTGGCTGGCTCAGGCGCTGGCGTGGAGTTCGGACGACCTCGTGAGCGGAACCCCCAGAGGATGGAGTTACTTTTTCTCCCTGTGGATATTCGGGCGATTCCTCGCCGCGGATGGCTGGGGTTTAGCGCTCGCCTTGGGCGCCTGCGCCTGCTTCTACCCCCCCGTGGCCGCACTGATGCTACCACTATCTTTGGTTCTCGCCCTGCGGGCTTGGCGTGGTGACAAACGAATCCAACACTTAACACAAGTTGTATTAGCCGCTACACTTTGTATAGCACCTGTCATTTTCCAAACCCATGCCCTTGCTCCCTACGGCCCGAAAATCACCCGGGGACAGGCGCTCGAGCAACCGGAATTCCATCGCGGTGGACGGGCGGTATATTTCGATTCCAACCCAAAGAATTTCTGGGTAACAGGCGCAAGAAGCGGTTTTGTGGCGCGGGACACCGAGCTGCCGTGGCTGCTGCTGATCGCGGCCTCTGCTGTGGCTGCCACCGCCGCGTGGCGTTCGCGGAGTCCCGTCCTCCCCAAGGATACTTGGACCGCACTCGCTCTCTTACTGGGTATTGGCGCAGGGCTTTTCCTGCTGTCACATGCACTCTGGTTCCGACTATTCCACCCCTCTCGCTATGCGCAGTTTGCCGTGCTGACTGTGGCCACAGTGGCAGGGGCTGGTTTACTCGGACACCTGCGTCCGTGGATGGCTTGGGCGCTGATTCCCGCCCTGTTTGCGGCCAATGCCGCGACTGTGGATGTGCCCTTTTTCAGCGGCACGGAGGCAACAGCCGTCCACTCCCAACTCGCACACGAGAATGGGAAAAAGGTGCTCATCGCTGCATTTCCTGGCAATGAAATTGCGTCCACCCTCCCGTTGTTATCTGGTCAGGCGACCCTCTGTTCCGTCGAGCTTGCCTTACCCTACCACACGGGTTTCTACCGCGACGCTTCGGCCCGCATCGCCGACAGCTTAGCTGTGTGGAGCAGTTCCGATTCGAACACTATCCGCGCCTTTGTGCAGGGGTATGGCATCACCCATTTTTACCTCGACCCAGCGGACTGGCCGGAGCACGCCGCCCAAGCCAAGAAACTGCTCCCGGACCCTTGGCGAAAATCCTATGCAACAGGGTTGAAAGGC
>DYNS01000020.1 GCA_020720965.1 Anaerolinea sp.
CCACCTGGACCAACGAACCAACTGCCACTGTGTACGTCTTCCCGACCGCCACCTCGCTCTACACTGCCACCCCCACCCTCACCGCCACCCGCACCCCAAAACCAACGGGGATGCTCTACAAAGCCGAAATTACCGTGTACGAAAGCACCAAACTCCGCGCCGATTCCAGTTGTGATTCTACTTATGTGGTGGGTCAAACGCTGGATGTGAAGAAGAACCCGGTGCTGGGTCTGCAAATTCGGCTGGGCGGAAGCGTGCCCGGCAAGTCTTTTAACCCTGCACTCACCACCCTCACTGGCATCGTAACCACTTACGGACCCAGCGGCTTTGAATTTGACCTGCAAATTGCCCCGGTTACCTCCAAAGAAAGCCTTTGGCTGCAACTGTACGACCAGTCTGGTATGCCTCTTTCGGAGCAGGTGTTTCTCACCACCTATGCCGATTGCAAAAAGAATATGATTTATGTGCGCTTTACCCAAAAATAGCCGTTGACAAATTACCCCCCGCGCATATAATCACGCCCAATTAATAAAGCGAAGAGAAGGACGAGTACGCCCCGCACGGCGGCACAGAGAGCAGGCACACGGTGAAAGCCCTGCCCGCACGATGGAGCGGAATGGACCTTTGAGCGCAAGGTGAACGGAAACAAGTAGCCAAGCCGGGGCGCTCCCGTTATAGAGCGAGGGTATTTCCCCTTTCGCAGGGGCGTACCCGGAAATGAGTGAGGCTGTTTTGCTAGGTTTAGGCAGCCTAATTCGGGTGGCACCACGAACCAGCGCGTTCGTCCCGTAGATGGGACGGACGCGTTTTTTGTTTTAACCCAAAGGAGACACAATGGACGAAGAAACAGAACTGACAGAGCAAATCCCCGCCCAGGAAAGGGTAGCCACTTCCGGGGAGGAAGTTCCCCCCCTGCCCGCCACGCAGATACTGGCAGAAACCCAACGAGACGGGGAAATCCGCAGCCCCGTATTCATCCCCTAAAAACCAAAGGAGACCGAACCATGACAACTGAAACCCGTTTTAACCTGACCCAGGCAGACCTGCCCAAGTTCTGGTACAACATCAACGCCGATAGCCCGGTGAAGCCTGCGCCGGTGCTGCACCCCGGAACGAAAGAACCCGTAACGCCCGATTTTCTCTCGGTGCTGTTCCCGATGGATTTAATTTTGCAGGAAATTAGCACGGAACGCTACATTGAAATCCCTGAAGAAGTGCGCGAGATTTACAAACTGTGGCGTCCCACCCCGCTGATTCGGGCGGCGCGGCTGGAAAAAGAGTTGGGAACCCCGGCGCATATCTACTTTAAGTATGAGGGGGCTTCGCCGGTCGGGAGTCATAAGTCCAACACCGCCATTCCGCAGGCGTTTTATAACAAAATCGCCGGAACTCATGCCATGACGACCGAAACCGGGGCAGGGCAGTGGGGGACGGCGCTTGCGATGGCTTGCAATTATTTTGACCTGGATTTGGAAGTGTACATGGTGAAGGTTTCTTACGGGCAGAAGCCTTACCGCCGTATCTTTATGGAAACGTTTGGCGCACAGGTGTTTGCCAGCCCCACCGACCGCACGCAGTATGGGCGTTCTTTGCTGGCAGAAAACCCGGAAAACCCCGGCTCTTTGGGAATTGCGATTTCGGAGGCGGTGGAGGTTGCCGCGCTCTCGGAGGGGAAGAAGAAGTATGGGTTGGGTTCGGTGCTGCACCATGTTCTTCTGCACCAGAGCGTAATTGGCGAGGAATCGCTAAAGCAGATGGATATGGCAGGCGAATACCCGGATGTGGTTATTGGTTGCGTGGGCGGAGGCTCCAACTTTGCCGGAATCGCCTTCCCCTTCCTGCGCGAGAATCTCAAAAACGGGCAGCGCACCCGCCTTTTGGCGGTGGAGCCGACTGCTACGCCCTCGCTGACGAAGGGCGTTTACACCTTCGATTATGGCGATACTGCCCAAATGGCGCCGATTGTGAAGATGCACACTCTGGGGCATACGTTTATGCCGCCTGGCATTCATGCGGGCGGGTTGCGGTATCACGGCATGGCTCCCACCCTTTCGGCGTTGTATGATGCCGGTTTGGTGGAGGCGGTTGCGGTGAAGCAAAAGGCGACTTTTGAAGCGGCTGTGCAGTTTACCAAAGCCGAGGGTTTTATCCCCGCGCCGGAAAGCGCTCACGCCATCCGCGCCGCTATTGACGAGGCGCTGGATGCCAAAGCTAAAGGCGAAAAACGCGTGATTCTCTTCAATCTCTCTGGACATGGGCATTTTGATATGGTGTCTTACGAGCGGTATCTGCACGAGGGGCTGGAAGATTACGAGTACCCCGCCGAGGCAGTGCAAGACGCGATGAAAGACCTGCCGCAGGTGTCTTTGTAGGGTTATAAAAAAGCCCATCTTTCACAGTGTGAAAGATGGGCTTTTTTACGGGTTGGGGTTTATTCCCGCTCCGCAAACAGGATGACGACAACATGCTGATTCAAAAAGCGCGGGTGCGCCTCGCCGGGTTGGGCGGGCACAATTTGCCCCAGAGTGTAGCCACCTGCCAGGGGGACATCCTCGCCGATGACGTTTTGGATGGCGCGTATCTGGTCGTCTATACGGGATTGCATGAGCAGGTGCCAGCCAATATCCATCAGCACGAGGGCAAAGGCGGGGCGGGTTTTGCCGAGGGGAAGCATGGCTTGTTGAGCGGCTTGTTGAGCAGCTCGCTCGCAGTCTGAGGGGCTGCCAATCATCAGGTAGGCATCACTGCCGTCCCGCAGGACGGAGTTCAACCGAAAGCTGCCGTCTGCTTCCACCCGTAGCGGGGCGCGGATGAGCAAGTCGGTTGTGCCTTCCTGCTCGAAGCCGAGGGGGTAGATGCGGGTTGTGTAGTTTAGGGGAGGGAATGCCCACTGCCGGGCAGGTTTGCCAAAGAGTTGAGAGTAGGTTTCGGAGGCGGGGTGTCCATCCAGGGTGCGGAGCCAGAATCCGCGTGAGCGTGTGACCCGGAAGCGGTTGCCGACTGGTTTCCAGCCGTGACCATGCCCAATCCCAATCTTGATGTTGCCCCGCAAAAATGCGGCGCTCATTGCCCCGCCGCCAGATTGCAAGCCCGCAATTTGAAAGCCGTTTGCGCTTTGCAAATCTGCGCTGGATAGCCCGCCAACCAGGGGCAGGTGAGCTGGCAGAGCAGCGCAGAATTCGTCTGCGTTGCCGTTGAGTCCATCGCCAAAGACGAGGATGGCATCTGCCGGGCGTTGTTCGTAGCCGAGCAGCTGCACAATGCGGGCTGCCATTTCTGCGCTTGCCTGGCTATAGGCGGCGAACCAGTGCGTTTCGGCACGGAAGTTCTCGCCGGAAAAGAGGATGACGATGACGGATTGGTAGCGTGAGCCTTGCGCCGTAATCCCGGCATAAGAACTGAACCCGACAATGGGGACGTTGAGGAGCAGGCTGCTGACCCCGGTAAGGACCTGGTGCGGGTCGTGCCGGTGCGGGGCTACGACAATTGCCAGGGCAGGGGCAGCGCTGCCCAATTGGTTAAGGGCGTGGTGCGCGGCTTGCAAGCCGGCTTCGCGTGCATCCAGCGCTTGGGCTTGTCCTACGGCGGCGATAAAGGTCATGGCTGTCTCCCTGGTTAGTTCTCAGAAACCGGAACAGTGAAGTGAAAGGTTGTTCCCTGGCGGAACTCGCTCTCGAACCAAATTTTGCCGCCCTGCATTTCTATCAGGTTCTTGGTGATGTTGAGACCCAAGCCTGTGCCGGGGGATTTTCGCGCCTGGTCATCCTCGGAGCGGAAGAATTTTTGGAAGATTTTTTTCTGGTCTTCGGGGGTCATGCCAATGCCGTTGTCCTTGACGTAGATATGCACGACTTCGGCGGCGCCCTGCGGGTCCCATTCGTTGGCGGCGCGGCGGGCGCTGACGATGAGATGCCCGCCCTCGTTGGTGTATTTGTGCGAGTTGCTAACCAGGTTTACCAAAATTTGCTCAATGCGGGTGCGGTCTGCCCAAATTCTGGGCAGGTTCTCGTCCGCTTCCACTGCAATGGTTTGCTTTTTCTCTTCAATTTGCTTGCGGGTAGAGCGGATGACGTTTTCTATCACTTCTTCCACGTCCACCGCTTTGTATTCCAGGCGCAAACGACCGGCTTCAATTTTGGAATTGTCGTTCAGGTCTTCCACAATCGTCTTCATGCGCTCGATGTTGGCTCGGATGGTGCTGAGGGCGTTGGACTGCATATCGGTAATTTGCCCCACTGCGCCAACCGCCAGCAGCTCTGCCCAACCTTTGATGGATGTCATGGGATTTTTCAACTCGTGCGCCACGAAAGAGACAAATTCGCTCTTGGCAATGTTGGCTTGCTGCACCTCCGCATACAGTTGGGCGTTGGAGATGGCAATGGCGGCATGGTCGGAGAGGCGGATGAGGAAGGTTTCGGCTTCGTCCACAAAGGCATCCACCCGGATACTTTCCAACAAAAACAAGCCAATGGTTTTTCCCTCGCGGCGGATGGGGATAACCATCTGACTATGACCATCGCTCAGGAAGATTCGCGCCGGGTTGGGAACATCAAACGCCACACGCTGCGGGTTGCCGGTTTCCAGCGCTTCCCGCACCGAAAGGTGCTGGAGGGGCATGTAGTCTTCCATAAAACTTTTTACTTCTTCGGCGTAGCCCTGGTCTGCCAGTACTCGAATCCCTTTCTCCTCCACAAAGCCAATTAACCCAGCATCGGCATGGGATTGGCGCATTGCCCATTCCAGGGTGATACGCATGGCGCGGTTCACTTCCAGGCTGGCGTTCAGTTCCCGGTCAATGCGCTGCATGACAGAGAGTTCTTCCACACGGGCGGTAAGTTCCTGGTCTGTAAGGGTGTAGAGGCGGGCGTTCTCAAAGGCGACTGCCGCCTGCCCAGCAAAGGCAGCGAGCAAGTTTTGGTCTTCTTCTGCAAAGGGGTTGCCATCTTTTTTGTTGATGATTTCGATAACGCCCACAACCCGGTCTTTTACTTCCATAGGCACTGCCAAAATGGCGCGGGTGACAAAGCCAGTTTGCTTATCCGGGGTGGGGTTCCAAGTTGTGGTGGCTGCCACGTCATTGATGATGACCGGGGCGCGGTTGGTAACGGCTTTGCCAACAAACCCGGTGCCGGGGGGCAAGCGTTGCCCAGCCAGGTTTTGCGCCACAGGTCCAACCGTCACCTGAAAGATGAGTTCATCGGTTTGTTCGTCCACCAAAAACAGGCTGCCTGCCTCAGCGTTGAGAATGGTGACGGCGTTTTCCAAAATATTTTTCAGCAGGGGTTGAATTTCCAGGGTGGATGTGAGTTGGCGGGTGATGACGTTGAGGATGGAAAGCTGCTGGGCGCGGCGCTCGGTCTCTTGCAGCAGGCGAGATTTGACAATGGCGCCTGCCGCTTGGTCGGCAATGGCTTGCAGGATTTCCATCTGTCCTTCGGTGTAGGAGATGGCTGGGTCGCGGGAGGCAATGCTCAACGCGCCAATCGTCTCGGAACCAGCGTTGAGCGGCACCGCCATAAAGGAGTAGAGTCCCTTTTCTGGCGGGGTAACGCCCAAGACCTGGCATTGGCTGTAATAATCCGGGGTAAGGAGGGCGCGGCGGGAGAGGATGACTTCCTGTTCCAGGGAGGTTTTTCTTTCCAGGGGATGATTTTCTTTGGCGTGAATGCGCTCGTCTTCTTCCAAACAAAAGGCGTGGTAAAAGTACCGCCCGGTTTTGTTATGCAGGGTAAGGTGAAAATCGCTCCCGAAGATGATTTGAGTCGCCTGGGCGTAGATGAGTTCCAGGATGTTATCAAAGTCCAGGGTGATGTTAATGCCCTGAGCCACGCGGGAGAGGGCGTTCATTTCGCTCACCCGCCTTTCCATGTTGGTCAGCACCTGGGTTCTTTCCAACGCCACAGCGGATTGCCCCGCCAGGGCTTCGAGGAAGGCGATGTCGTGGTTGGCATAGCCCTCGCCAGAAAGCCGCTCGCCGAGGGCTATCCATCCGACCAGGCGGTCCCGCCCCGGCATGGGGATGAACAGTTGCGCCCCCAACAGGGCAAGCCGCCCCCGTTCCGCGAGGATGTTCTCTGGCAGGCGGGTTTCGTCTGCAAAGATGGGGAGCATTTCGTGGCGCAGGGCAACCAAAAGCGGGCTGCCGGGGGAAAAGCGCACATCGCTGGTGGGTTGCCCGGTTTCGTCCGGGGTGGCAATGTACTGGTCGAGCAGGGTATCGTAAATGTAGATGTGCAGATGCCCCGGCAAAAGGCTGACGGTGATTTGTTCGCGCAAAATGCGGAGGATGTCCGTCAGGGCAACAGCGCTGGTCAGCTCGCGGGTAAAGGCTTTCAACCGCTCCTGATGAGCGCGTTCCCCGCGAAAGAAGAGCGAGTCAATCATCTCTTGCAGGCGGGCACGGACGGGGTTAAGCAGGAAGGTGGTGAAGAAAACCATCAGCGCAATCAGCGCCGGGTTGTTGGGCGCAACGGGCGTGCCTTCCATGCCAAAGTTGGAGAAGATGATGCTTAGCCCAATGGCAATTAGCACATAGCCGCCCAGGGCAAACAGACTTAGGGCAGCGTACAACACCCCTCGCCCCGCCAGGTAATCCGTCCGCAGAAGGCGATAACGTAAAACGGTGTAACCGGTGGAAAGCGGGAAGATGACCAGGGGCAGCAGCCCCAGGTAAGTATTGAAGTTCATAAATGTCCCCGGGGTCTGAAAAAGCCAAACGCTGATGGGCGCAAAGGCAAACAGCGTGCCGAGGAGGATGATGCGGGCTTGCAAGCGCACAACCGGGGAGGGGGATTTCCAAACCCGGTACACGATGGTGGCGACAAAGAAAAGAATCGCAATTCCGGCAAAGATGTAGTTCAGCCGCCACATCGAAGCGTATAGTAGGGGGAACTCAAAGTTAAAGAGCCAGGGGAACTGCACAAACATCAACCCCAGACCCAGGAAATATCCCAACCAGCGCAGGTAAGGGTAACGCACCACAATGCGGGCTTCTTGCGGAAAAACAAGCCCAAAGTGGATAAAACTAGCCCCTGCCATAGAAACCGCTCCCACCCATATCGGGGTCAGGTAATGGGTTGTGTACAGGTCAAACAAACCGGCGGCAACAATGGCAAGCGAGCTGGAGAAGATGGAAAAAGCCCGTCCGGCAGTCTCGCTACGGCGCATTCCAAAAATCCAAAAACTGACGGCGAAATACACAACCGCAATCAGGTAAGGCATGTAAAAATATTGCAATTGGTCGCCTGCCGGCATTTTCTCCAAAACAATATCGTAAGTAAACGCTTGCCCAAAAGTAGCGTCCCTCTCATCCAGGTTCCGAAAAGTGACGCGCACCGTCTCGCCAGGGAATCGCCCCACCAAAAAGCGCTCCATATCCCCAAAATTACGAGGCGCAACCCTCAGCGCCGGGTTCGAGTCCTCGCCCAACAAGGCAAGTTCCACCATTTGGTAGCCAAAACCGGTTTGAGGGTCTATTCCATCTAAAGCCTGGTAAATTTGCCAGGCTTGCGAGGAGGAAGAAACCGGACCAACCCCATTAGAAACCAGGGTATGCTCCACAAAAACGCCCAAAAAAGGAAGCCGAAAGAAGCCAAACGCCAACAAAGGCGCTGCAACCAACACAACAAGGGTCAGCAATTGATACGTCAACACCAACCCTTGTGCAATTCGGTTTGTTTTTTGCATAAAACCGAGGTCTTTTTTCATGGCTTCTTCTCCGCTGGCTAAATATCCAGGTTTCGCACTTTTTTGGCGTGAGTCTGAATAAATTTGCGGCGAGGGTCCACCGCATCGCCCATCAACATATCAAAAGTGCGGTCGGCTTCGGCTGCGTCTTCGATGGAAACCTGCAACAAGGTTCGATTTTGCGGGTCCATCGTTGTTTCCCACAGCTGCGGCGGATTCATCTCACCCAAGCCTTTATACCGTTGTAGCGAGATTTTCTCGCCATCCGCGCCAAGCCCCTTCAGGTAGGCATCCTTCTCGGAATCCGAGTACATATACCGCACCTGACGCTTATGCTCCACCCGGAAGAGGGGAGGCTGGGCAATGTAAAGGTGCGCCTGCTCGATGAGGGCGGGCATGTAACGGAAGAAGAAGGTCAGCAAAAGGGTACGGATGTGACTGCCGTCCACGTCCGCATCGGTCATAATAATCACCCGCCCATAGCGCAGACCTTCCAGGTTAAACGAATCGCCGATGCCGGTTCCAAGAGCAGAAATAAGGGCTTTGACTTCGTTATTGCCCAAAATTTTATCCAGGCGGGCGCGTTCGGTGTTCAGAATTTTGCCGCGCAGGGGCAAAATCGCCTGAAAGTGCCTGTCCCGCCCCTGTTTGGCAGAACCACCCGCCGAGTCACCTTCCACAATGTAGAGTTCGGTCTTGTTCGAGTCTCGCTCCGAGCAATCTGCCAGTTTTCCGGGCAGGGTAAGGCTCTCCAGCGCAGATTTGCGAATCACCAGGTCGCGGGCTTTGCGGGCGGCATCCCGTGCGCGGGAGGAGGTGAGGCACTTGGCGATGATGGCGCGGGCGGCGGAGGGGTTTTCTTCCAAAAAGGAGGTGAAACCTTCGCCAATGACTTGCTGGGCATAGGTTTGCACTTCCGGGTTCATCAACTTCACTTTGGTTTGCGATTCAAACTGCGGGTCGGGGTGTTTAATGCTCACAATGGCGGTTAAGCCTTCGCGGGTGTCGTCCCCGGTAAAGTTGGGGTCGGCATCCTTCAGCAAACCGGCTTTGCGGGCGTAGTCGTTGATGACGCGGGTGAGGGCAGAGCGCAGCCCGGTCATGTGAGTTCCGCCGTCTATGGTGTTGATGGTGTTGGCAAAAGAATAGACCGATTCAGTGAAGGCATCGGTATATTGCACAGCGGCTTCAATGCCAATCCCTTCCAGGGTCTTTTCGGCGTACAAAACGGGGTGCAGGGTTTCGCGGTTGCGGTTGAGATAGCGCACGAAGGAGGTGATTCCGCCTTCAAAATAGAAGGTCATTTCGCGGTTTTGGCGCTCATCTGCAAAATGGATGGTTACGCCGCGAGTAACAAACGCCATCTCCCGGAACCGCTGCGTAAGGGTATCAAACCGGTAATCCAGGTTATCTTTAAAGATGGTCGGGTCAAATTTGAAGGTTGTCTTGGTTCCGGTCTCGTTCTCTTTGGCTTTGCCAATTACCTTCACTTCGCCCTGCGGATAACCGCGCTCAAAGCGTTGCAAATGCAACAGCCCGCCGCGCTTCACTTCCACCTCGCACCATTCCGAAAGAGCATTCACCGCCGAAACGCCTACCCCGTGCAAGCCGCCAGAGACCTTGTAACCGCCGCCGCCGAACTTGCCGCCCGCATGCAGGGTCGTCATTACCACCGTTAAAGCGGAAATTTTCTTCTCCGGGTGAATATCCACCGGAATACCGCGCCCGTTATCTTCCACCGTCACCGAGCTATCGGCGTGAATAGTCACATTAATCCGGGTACAAGACCCGGCAAGCGCCTCGTCTATCGAGTTGTCCACCACCTCATACACCAGGTGATGCAGGGCTTTAAGGTCGGTGCCACCCACATACATCCCTGGGCGGCGGCGCACGGCTTCCAGCCCCTCCAAAACCTGAATACTCGTTGCATCATAATTCGTTGGTTGAACCACTTTCATCCTCCAAAATCAGGCTCGCGCCGAAGACCCCTTGCGGTTTTGCAACCACAGCCGGGCTTCTTCCACCCAGGCGGTCATCTCGCGGTAGTAGATAAAACTTGCAGCCAAAAGGCTGGTAGAAACAAAAGCATGACCCAAAATCCCCGCCAGCGCCAACCAGGATTGGGCAGGGGGAATGCGCCAGAGCAAATCCAAGCCCTGGCTCAGCAACATGGCTAAAATGGTGAACCAGCCCATGCCGGGCAAACCGAAACGCATCAACTGAAAACTGCTGGCAATCGAGGCAAAAGCATTTTGGGCGCGTAAGAAAATGCCGTGCGATGCAAAAAATATCGTCATCAGCAGCAAAGCCAAGGGGAGACTAAGCAAAAAAGTAAGAACCCCTTGCACCGGTTCGCCCAACAGGGCAATCACTCCCATCAAAATGAAGAGAGGAATGTTCATCACGGCAAACAGGAATACCCACAGGAGGGAGAGCAAACCACCCTGCCAGAGCGCCCGACCCCAACCCGGAAACTGAATCTCGCGCAAGCGGCTTGCAACCACGCTGTAATATAAACTGCCCAAAAACCAACCCAAAGCAGTCAGCGCCGCCACCGCTCCAAAAGAAGCCAACCAGCCCCCCGCCGGAACCCAGCCCACCCGCCCGCCCAGCGGAGACTGCTCTACAAGGCTGGCGCTCATCAGGCTAAAGACTCCCAGCGGGTAAGTACGCAGCACTACAAAAAGGTTAAAACCGGCACTCAACTCGTTCAACATCTCAATAAAAGCGGCAGCCCCCTGAGCAGAGGGCTGCATCTGCGTGACCGCCTCGTAGAGGGGGGCAAAAAGCGCATCCGGCTTAAAACGCGGACCCAGCCAAAGGAAAATATCCAGCAGCAGGGGCAGGGCAACCACCCAAACATTGGCGGCTACAGTATTAAAACCATGCACCAGAGCGCGAATCGCGCCCGGAGGAGGAG
Source organism: Anaerolinea sp. (assembly GCA_020720965.1). GTDB lineage: Bacteria > Chloroflexota > Anaerolineae > Anaerolineales > Villigracilaceae > UBA5195. The sequence continues at coordinate 10,607 of DYNS01000020.1, forward strand.
GGGGAAGTTCTGTTTTGGGGGCTTCCATAGTCGTTTTATTCTACCACAGGCGTTTTTTTCGCCTGATTTCTAACCCATAACAAACAAATTACATCCCTTACCTGCACAAACGCCTCGCTCCACCGGGATTTTGGCAAATTTTATGGCTTGACATATCCCCACAACCCCTATATAATCTCGCTTCGCATTCCCGGCTAGCTCAATCGGCAGAGCGGGCGGCTGTTAACCGCTAGGTTCGAGGTTCGAGTCCTCGGCCGGGAGCCTGAAACACCTCAGCAACACACCTACAACACAGCACGCAACGGATGAAATTTTTCCGGTGCGTGCTGTGTTGTTTTCGGCAGTTTTCGCCCAGGAGCAGGCAAATATGTACATCCCCAGGCACAACGAAGAAACGAACATAAAAACTCTTCAGGCGCTCATCCGTTCCCACCCTTTGGGCGCGTGGGTGACCATGGGAGAGGATGAACTTCTCGCAAATCACATCCCGTTTTTGCTGGACACCTCGCGGGGGCAGTACGGCACACTCATTGCTCACATTGCCAGGGCAAACCCTGCCTGGCAGTTGTATTCCAAGACCATCCCTTCTGTCGTGCTGTTTCAGGGGGCGGAGACTTACATCACCCCGTCCTGGTATCCGAGCAAGCAACTGCACGGAAAAACCGTACCTACCTGGAATTATGTCGTTGTTCACGCACACGGAATCCCCAACATCATCGAGGATAAAGAGTGGATTCGGGAAAGCGTCAGGCGCCTCACCGACCAGCAGGAAGGCAGCCAGGCTACATCCTGGAAGGTGTCTGATGCTCCGTCAGATTATGTTGAGCGCCTCCTCGGAGGCATAGTCGGCTTGGAAATCCCCATCACCGCTCTGGTGGGTAAGTGGAAGGTGAGCCAGGACAAACCGGAAGCGGATAGGTTAGGCGTGATTGCGGGGCTGTCTGCCTCCGAGGAAGGGCAAGCCAACATTATGGCGCATCTCGTCCAAAACGGGGGGTTCCATCCATGAGCAAGTCTCTGCAACCTGCGAACATTAAAATCCTGGCGGCATCCTTTGTTTGGGGGCTAACCCTGTGGGTGATTGTGTGGGAAGTGGGGCGGTTTTTCCCCGAAGGCGACCTGTTCCATTGGCTCTGGGTGGGCGGCAATTATCTGGCGCTGATGTTTTATCCAGTAGCAGCGTCTCTGGCTTTATATAGGAAAACGCGCTTATGGAGAAACGCCTTCTTGTTTTCTATGGCGGGTAGTCTTTTCTCCAGCATGGGCGGGTTTGTAGGTAGCGCCATTCAGGCGGAATCGTGGATGGATGTTGGCTTGGGCGTTGTTGGCATCTTTTTCATAGGTCGGCTGGCATTTTCTCAGTACGAAAAAATGTTCGCCTTGCAAAGCGAGTGGCAAAAGCCGCTTTGGCAGGACCTGAACGAAGCCTCCTGGCTGGAATATCTGCTGCTCCGGTTTTACTCCGTCAGTGACCATTCCGAGTAGTTTGTCTCGCCGGGCTGAACTTTTGATAAAAGAGGTTCCCCTGCCAGCCCAATGGGCTGGCAGGGGAACGATGATGATGGATGGGTTCAATGCCCACAGTGAGGGTTATGAGGGGTTAGGGGCGATGCCCGTCAGGTCTTTCGCCAGATTTCCCGCCCTGCGGCATGACATTGCGAACTGCGTCCTTCACGACCTGAGCATCCACACCGGCGGCGGTAGCGAGCTCTTCCAGGGTGCTGCCCGCTTCCAGCGCGGTGGAAAGTTCATCAGCGGTCATACCGAGGGCTTCGGCGGCGGCTGTGAGAGCTTCTTCCGTCCAGCGGATTTCACCCCGCCCTGCCCGCTCCGGCATCACTGCCCGAACTGCGTCCTTCACAACCTGAGCATCCACACCGGCGGCGGTAGCGAGCTCTTCCAAGGTGCTGCCCGCTTCCAGCGCGGTGGAAAGTTCCTCAGCGGTCATGCCGAGGGCTTCGGCGGCGGCAGCCAGGGCTTCTTCGCTTAATGGGTGTTCTCCGTGCGGGGGTTGGGATGCGTGGGAGGTTGAACTCTCCTGGCTTTGCGCGGCAGCGTTAAAGATGGGGATAGCCATGAGCAGACCTGCCAGCACAAGAATACCGAATACTTTGTATAGTTTTGTCATTTTGTTTCTCCTTGTTTGTATTTTGGTTCGGCGATTGAACCCACCCGAAGGATAAAGCCCCCAACCAAGAATCGGTTGAGAAGAGGCTGAGAATTGGCTGTGAATAACCCGCCCGGCACGGCAAGCAAAAACCCGGCAGGGGAGCGTGCTAAAATGGGGAAGAATCTCCACAATCCCTCACCGTAACCTCCATAATTCATCCAGAATCGGTTGCTATCATAAGCACGTAACAACCAATCAACCTTTTTTACAATTTTGATGGAGGTCAAAATGAAAAAACCAATTGTTTTTCGCATTCTCGGTATTTTGCTCATCCTTGCCCTGATGGCGGGGATCGGCGCGACGGCTTTTCGGGTTGGCTACGCCCGCGGCCTGGCAGCAAGCCCCGCCATGGCAGAAGCCATGCAGAACTGGCAAAATTCTGAAGATGGCGTTTCGCCTTACACCATGCGCGGATACTCTCACCCGATGATGGGCTTCGGAGGCAGTTATTACTCTAACCCGATGATGATGCGCGGCGGACACGGACACCCCGGCTTCTTCCCGCTCGGCGGCTTGTTGGGCTTCTTACTGCTGGGCTTTCTATTCTTCGGCGCGGCACGCATGTTCTTCTTCCGGCGCGCCGCCTGGCACATGCACGGCTACCCGCCCGCCTGGGGCGCTCCGACCTGGGCACAGCAACCGCCCCAACAACCGCAGCAGCCTCAGCAGCCACCCCAAGAACCAGAACAAAAATAACCCCCACACAAACCAACTCATGCCTCCCCTCACGGGGAGGCATGGCACATTCTCCGCCGAGGAACTCCATGCCAGAACTAATTCTCGTTGTAGATGACGAACCCCGCGTCTCGCGCCTGGCGCGCGATTATTTAGAAAAAAGCGGCTACCGCGTCCTCACCGCCGCCGATGGCATCTCCGCCCTGGCAATGGCGAGACGGGAACGCCCCAACCTGATAATTCTGGATTTAATGCTCCCCGGCATGGACGGGCGCGAAGTCTGTCGCACCCTGCGCCGCGAAAGCGACCTGCCCATCATCATGCTCACCGCCCTGGCAGAAGAAAGCGACCAGGTTCTGGGGCTGGAAATCGGCGCAGATGATTACATCGTAAAACCCTTCTCGCCCCGCGCCCTGGTTGCCAGGGTACGCGCCATGCTCAGGCGCTCCACCGGTCAGGTAAAAGCGCCTGCCATTTTGCGGGTCGGCAGCCTGGAAATAGACCGGGAACGGCACAGCGTCCGGCTCGGAAGCACCCCCCTGCACCTCACCCCCAGCGAATTTGACCTGCTCTTTCTCCTCCTGCGCCGCCCTGGGCAAACCCTCACCCGCGAGCAGTTGCAAGAAGACTTGTACGGCGCATCCGCCCCCGGCACAGACCGCAGCCTGGATTCGCACATCAAAAACCTGCGGCGCAAATTAGAAAACCTGCCTCAAGCGCCACTCATCGAAACCATTTACGGCGTAGGCTACCGCCTGAGCGCCCCGGAGGACTAATGCCCAACCATCTTCCCCCAACCAACGGGCGCAGATTCGTCTTCTTCGGCTTTGCCATGCTCTTCGGCGGCGTTCTTCTGCTCTTTGTGCTGGGCATGGCAGCCATGTACCTGCTCTCGCCCGGTCCCCACCCCGATTCCATGCGTCACCCCAACAGCGGACTCCCCCTCATTTGCCTGGTGCCGCCCGCCTTCGTCTTTCTCGCCTTCCTGTTTGGCGGGCTTGGCTTTCGGCGCTACGGCAAACCCCTGGCAGAGATGGTCGCCGCCATAGACACCGTTGCCGCAGGCGACCTGACGGTGCGCCTAAAAGAAAAAGGACCCGTTCAGATGCGGTCTTTGTTACATCGATTCAACAACATGGTGGCAGAACTGCAACGCGCTCAGGAACAACGCCGCAGCCTCACCGCCGATATTGCCCACGAGCTACGCAACCCCTTGCACATTATTCAGGGAAACCTGGAAGGCATGTTAGACGGCGTGTACGAACCCACTCCCGAAAACCTGGGCATCACCCTGGAAGAAACCCGCCTGCTTGCCCGCCTGGTGACAGACCTGCAAACCCTATCGCTTGCCGAAGCCGGACAATTACCGCTTCATCCCAGCCTCATCCAGTGTTCCGATTTACTGGCAGACCTGACCTCCAGCTTTTCTCCCCAGGCTGCCGCCCAAACCGTTACCTTGCACGCCCAATGCCCCCAAGACCTCACCTTCACGGCAGATTACGACCGCCTTAAGCAAGTGTTATCCAACCTCGTCTCCAACGCCCTGCGCTACACCCCGCCCGGAGGAAGCATAACCCTGCAAGCCGAAAAACAAAGCGACGGCAAAACCCGCCTGACGGTAAGCGACACCGGCGCGGGCATCCCCGCCGAAGACCTGCCCTACATCTTCAACCGCTTCTGGAAGGCAGACCGCGCCCGCACACGCAGCAGCGGCGCGGGTAGCGGTCTGGGACTTGCCATTGCTCGCCAGCTGGTGCAGGCGCACGGCGGGGAGATTGAAGCCCAAAGCCAGCCAGGGCAAGGCAGCGCCTTTCAAATTTCCCTGCCCTAAAATACCAGGTGTTCCTTAAAAAACGCCAGCACCGTTTGGTAATAATCCGCAATGGTTTCTGGTTTGCGCCAACCATGCCCCTCCCCGGCATACACACGATACAAATGCGGCACACCCGCCGCCTTCAGCCGAGTCACCAACTGTTCGGCGTGCTGGGGCGGCACAACCGGGTCGGAATCGCCCTGGAAGATGGCGAGAAAATCTTTAATCCTGCCCGCCTGAAAGACAGGGGAACGCTGCTTATAGGTTTCGGCGGCTTGGGGCAGTTCGCCCACCAGCCAGGTATTGTAATGCTGCTCAAATTTATGGGTTCCAATGAGAACATCGAACAAATTGGCAACCCCATAAGAAGATACCCCCGCCCGAAAAACGCCCGGAAACTGAATGAGGCAGTTCAGCGCCGTAAAGCCCCCCGCCGAACCGCCCATAACGGCGGCGCGGGAGGCATCTGCCAAGCCTTGCCGCCCCAGGGCTTCAACAAGGGCGGCTGCGTCTTCGCTATCCACTTCGCCCCAATTGCCCTGCAAGGCAAGCAGGTAAGAGCGCCCATAACCGCTGGAGCCGCGATGATTTAACTCCGCGTAGGCAAACCCCCGGCTTGTCCAAAACAGGGCTTCACGATTCCAGGAGAAGTTGCGCGA
>DYNS01000599.1 GCA_020720965.1 Anaerolinea sp.
CTCCCCGGTGAACAGCACCGTAAGCAGTGGAACTTCTGCCATTGGTTTGGTAAACCGAAGCACGATGAAGGTTGAAACCTCGGTGGATGAAACCAGTATCGCCCAAGTTTCGGTGGGCGATATTGCCGAAATTACGATGGATTCGCTTGCCGAAGAAAAACTGACTGGCAAAGTGACCCTTATTGACCCCATAGGCAAGACGGTCAGCGGTTTGGTCAAGTACACCGTCATTATCGCAGTGGATGAAACCGATGCCCCGGTTTTGTTCGGCGCTTCTGCCACTGTCACCCTCTTCACCAGCGAGCCGCGCACCTCGTTGGCTGTACCCATCAGCGCGGTGCAGACCGATAACCGGGGGGAGTATCTGCTGCGGGTGAAGGAAGATGGCACGACCGAGAGAATCGAGATTCAGTCGGGAGATTTGTCTGGCAACCTCGTCACCATCAGCGCGGTGGGCAACTTGCAAGCCGGAGACAAGGTTCAGACCGGAGCCGCCGCCGATGCCGCCTCGGATGACTCCTCCGGGAATCAGCGCGACCCCGGCGGAATGCCCCCCGGCGGCGGATTTGGCATAGGCGGCTGAGATGCCCATCATCGAGATTCGTGACCTTTCCAAAGTCTTCAAAATGGGAGAAAACGAAGTCCGCGCCCTGGACGGGGTTTCTCTTCAGATTGAAAAAGGCGAATTGCTTTCCATTATGGGTCCCAGCGGCTCTGGCAAAAGCACCCTCATGTCCATTGTCGGTTGTCTGGATGCCCCCTCCTCTGGCTCTTACCTTTTGGATGGCAGCGCGGTGGAGAAGATGAACGATTCGCAGTTGGCGGATGTTCGTAACCGCAAGATTGGCTTTGTTTTTCAGCAATTTAACCTGCTCTCGCGCACCAGCGCCCTGGAGAATGTGATGCTGCCCCTCAGTTACAGCGGCTATAACCCCCGCGCCAGCCGCGAGAAGGCTCTGCACGCCCTGGAGATGGTGGGGCTTGCCGGACGGGTGAAACATCACCCCAACGAGCTTTCTGGCGGACAGCAACAGCGCGTAGCCATTGCCCGCGCCCTGGTGAACGACCCCTCCATCCTGATTGCGGATGAGCCAACCGGGGCGTTGGATAGCAAAACCGGGGCAGAGATTATGGGGCTTTTTCAATCTCTGCATCAGGATTTTGGGCAAACGGTCATCATGGTCACGCACGATGCTTTT
>DYNS01000277.1 GCA_020720965.1 Anaerolinea sp.
TCCTGCCCGGAACCAGCCAAACCCGCCACATTATCAACGCGGCGGTGCTGCAGGCGCTTCCACCCCATGCCCTCTTCCTGAACGTGGGGCGGGGCAGCGCAGTGGATGAACAGGCGCTAATCCACGCCCTGCAAACGGGAGCAATTGCCGGGGCAGTGTTGGATGTCTTCACCCAGGAGCCTCTCCCGCAGGAGAATCCGCTTTGGGGTGCGCCGAATGTCCTCCTCACCAGCCATACCTCCGCGCCCAGTTTCCCCGAACCCATTGCGGAGGTCTTTTTGCAAAATTATCGCCGCTACCAGGCAGGCGAAGCGCTGCTCTACCGGGTAGATTTTGAAAAAGGGTATTAGTCGGTTACAATGAGCGTCCATCCCACCCTAAAAGCGAGAATGTATGACTTTTAAGACCGGCTTCATTGCCGTCATCGGCCGCCCCAACGCGGGCAAATCTACCTTAATGAATGCCCTGTTGGGGCAAAAAGTAGCGGCGGTTTCGCCCCGCGCTCAAACCCCCCGCCGCAGGCAGTTGGGCATCCTTACCGGCGAGGGATACCAACTCGTCTTTGTGGATACCCCCGGCTTGCACAACCCGCGCCACAAACTGGGCGAATTTTTGAACCAGGAAGCGGAAGAATCCCTGCAAAGGGCGCAACTCATTTTATGGGTCATAGACGCGGCGGAGGGTCCCGCCGAAGATGAAGCCCGCATCGCCGCCTTGCTGGCGCAGATGAAAAAACGCCCCCCGCTCTTTGTTGCCCTCAACAAAACCGACCTGCTCACCCCGGAGCAGATACCCGCCAAAATAAGCGCCTGCGCCGCCCTGGTCGCTGGCACAGAAATCTTCCCCCTTAGCGCGGTGCGGGGCAACGGCTTGCCTCACCTGCTGGAAAATATGCTGGCAAAAATGCCAGAAGGCGACCCGGAATTTGAACCCGACCAGGTGACAGACCTGTACGAGAAGGAAATCGCCGCCGACCTGATTCGGGAAGCCTGCCTGCTCATCCTGCGGGACGAAGTGCCGCACGGGATTAACGTGCGGATGGACGAGTTTACCGAGCGAAACGAAAGCGGTGCCTACATCGCCGCCACCATTTTTGTAGAACGAGAATCGCAAAAGGGAATTGTGATTGGCGAAGGCGGCGCCATGCTAAAGAAAATCGGCAGCGCCGCCCGCAAAGAAATCGAAACCATGAGCGACCGCAAAGTCTTTTTGGAACTGCGCGTAAAGGTGGAAAAAGACTGGCGGGATGATGAAGACATCCTGCGCCGGTTTGGCTACAAAATGAATAAGAAGAAGAAAAAACGCTAACAAAAAAGGAGGGGCGAGCCCCTCCTTTTTTGTTGCCTTACATCGTCTCCGGGGCGGCAACGCCCAAAAGCCAGAGGGCATTCGTCAGCACGACTCGCGCCGCCCTCACCAATTGCAGCCTCGCCGCCTTCAAGCTTGGGTTTTCTGCCTGTAAAACCGGCACAGCGTGATAAAAACTATGAAAAGCGTTGCCCAATTCGTAGGCATAAGAAGCCAGCAACAAGGGGCGATACTCCTCCGCCGCCTGCTGCACCGCCGCCGGAAAGCGGGACATCTGCTCGATAAGCGCAATTTCGTGCGGGGTCAGGTCGTCTCCAAAGCCGGTAAAAGCCTCCCCGGCGGCTCCTTCTGCCTCGGCTTTACGCAAAATGGAATTGGCGCGTACCACCGCGTTTTGCAGGTAAGGACCGGTGCGCCCGTCAAAAGAAAGCGCGTCATTCACGTCAAACACCATATCCTTGTTGTTATCCACCGAAAGAAAGGAATACGCCAGCGCACCCATGCCAATTTTTTGAGCAACGCCCAGGCGCTCCTCCTGCGGCATGTTTGGGTTCTTTTCCGCAATCACCGCCAGCACGCGGGCAATCGCCTCGTCATACACTTCCTTAAACAGCGCCACCCGCCCGCGCCGGGCAGACATGGCTCCCTCCGGCAGGCTCACGAACCCATACGCCAAATGGTGACATTTCTCGGCTTGCTTAAAGCCCCACAACTCCAAAATTTTGAAGGCTTGCATAAAATGCAGGCTCTGACGGTTATCCACTACATACACCGAGCGGTCCACCTGGAACTTCTCAAATTTCTCTCGCGCCAGCGCCAGGTCTTTGGTCAGGTACAGGGTTGTACCATCCGAGCGCAAGATAACCGCCGTGCGGTATTTTTCTTTGGTCAGCCCCAATTTTTCGTCAATCTTCACAATGACGGGTCCAGCAGGGCGCTCATCTTCGGCAATGCCCCGCGCAATCAGTTCTTCCACAATCCGCTTGGAGGGTTCATCCACTTCGCTCTCAAAAAACCACTCATCAATCTGTACGTCCATCATCCGCAAAATATCGCGCAGTTCTTCCAGGCTCCACTCGCGGGTCTCCTGCCACAGTTGGCGGATGTATGGGTCGCCCGCGTCCCATTTACGGTACATCTCGCGCCGCTCCGCGTCATAGGCTTCGCGCTGCGCCTTCTCGGCGGGGGTTTCATTTTCCTTCGCCGTCAGCAGGTTGGTGGCTTCGGCGTAAATTTTTAGCAGCCATTGCCCGCGTGCGTGAATTTCCTGCGGCTCCTGCCCCTTATAAAACTTCTCATACGCCCACAAAACCGTAATCACCCCCAGCCCCAAATCACCGGGGTAAGAAGCCCGAATCGTCTCGAACCCGGCAAATTGCACAATCCGCGCCAGGCTTTCGCCCAAAATGGTGTTGCGATAATGCCCAATATGAAAAGAGTGATGGGTATTGGGCTGCGAAAATTCCACCATCACCCGCTCCTGCCTGGGATTCCCTGCCCCAAACCGGCTCCCCGCCGCCAAAACCGATTCGACCACCCGCTGAGTCACCTGCGCGGTGGAGAAATACAAGTTCAGATACCCCTTCACCGCCTCGCCGCGCGAAAAACCGGGCAGCCCTTCCAGGCTTTTTTGCGCCGCCTCGGCAATCTCCTGTGCCCGCAAGGGAACGGGAACGCCCCGGCTTTTTCCCGCTTTCGCCTCGGCAGCGGCGGCGGCAAAAAAGGAGGTGCTAATGCCCCATTCCCCGCTAAACGGAATGGCAGTCCACTTCAACTCCACCTGCGGAATGTCATTCTCCGCAAAAAAAGACCGAATTTTGGCTTCTACTGCTTGCTGTTCTACTTCAAACATGGTTTCTTCTCCCAAAATGAAAACGGTGGCAAAAAAGGTCGCGCCGATTATACCCACATCCCCCGCCTAAAAGCACAAAAGCGGGAGCGCTTTGTGCGCTCCCGCTAAATGTTTGGGCAAAAGGGGTAAAACTATTTTGCTTCGGCAGCAGCCAGCGCCTTCATCAGGCGGCTTTTGCGGCGGGCGGCGTTATTTTTGTGAATAACACCCTTCTCGGCTGCCTTATCCAGGCGGCTGATTGCCTCCAGCACGGCGGCTTTATCGGGAGTGCCAGATTCGATACCGGCGCGGGCTACGCGGACAGCGGCACGCGCAGACCCACGAAACTTACGGTTACGCAGGCGGCGTTCTTCGTTCTGGCGGTTACGTTTGATTTGAGACTTAATGTTAGCCAAGGGACTTCCTCCAAAAATATCTTTCCTTATACAGCGGGGTTGAATTTTACCCGATGGGTTTTGTTTTGTCCAGCCTGGTTAGGGGGTTGGGGTAATGGTTTCGGTGGGGGCGAGGGTGAAGCCAGGGGTGATGGTGGCGCCGGGGGTGACGGTGGGCGCAGAGGTGATGGTGGGGGTGACGAGATTGACCCGCACGACAATGATTTGGAATGCCTGAATAGCGTTAGCATCCGTGATGCCGTTTTCGGTCAGAATATCTTCCAATGTGGAGTTGAATTGAGCGGCAATGGCTGCCAGGTTGTCTCCGGGTTGGATGGTGTAGTTGATTTTGGTTCCACGCGGCAGGTCGGAGGGGATGGGCGTGGCGGTGGGCATTTGCATCCCAGGGTTGGGGACGATGATTTTTTGCCCAACGGTCAGCGCCAGGGTTTCGGGGTTAATCCCTGCGCCGGTGTCCTCCACATAGGGGTTGAGGAGCAGGAGGAGGGAAATACCGGTATCTCCCAGCCCGAACTTTTCCACAACCAGGAAGAGGTAGTCGCCATCCTGCACGGTGTATTCAAAGGGCGCGGAAGGGGTGGGGGTGAAGGTGACGGTGGGGGTG
>DYNS01000278.1 GCA_020720965.1 Anaerolinea sp.
CGAAAGCCTGATCGAGCCCGGCCAGATGGTGGTCACCATCACCCGCGACGGCTTCATCAAGCGCACGCCGCTGGAAACCTTCCGCCAGCAGAACCGCGGCGGCCGCGGCCGCTCGGCCGCCGGCACCCGCGGCGACGACATCGTGACACGCAGCTTCAACGGCCACACCCACCAATGGGTGCTGTTCTTCAGCAGCGGCGGCATCCGGAACCTCCGAGGAGGAATCAGCGGCAGTTTTAGAGTCTGCGCTCAGGTCAAATGTGCCTATGCGCAAAACTTGAATGTTCTGCAATATCATCTGAGAAACCAGACGAGGGCGCTGTGCCTCGGAGGGGACGTAGTAAGCAGCCTGGTTTAGCACCGGGTCAAGTTCGGCGCGTCCGGCAGGGGGGGCGCCACCATCCGCGGAACTGGAACCCATCGTGAGGAGGGGAGCGTCACCCGAGGCTGTACCGGTGCCAAAGACCTGACCAAAGTTATTGGGCAGAATAGACTGGAAGTTGGTGTCCACATCTACAAACATGGTGGTGGCAATGACGTTTACCCGGTCCCCATCCCGAATGCCGTAGGCTACGGCGCTAAGACGGTCTATGGGGATGGAAATAGCAACCAGACCAGGGGAGATGACTTTGGCAGCATCGGAACCGGGTTGGCTTAAGCCAGGTCGGTCAGAAATCATGTCGGTTGTGATGGGTATGCCCTGTGCGAGGGGGTATACAGCATATTTATCCGTTAGCGCTTCAACGTTGGTTATCATCTTTTCCGTCAGGCGGTCTTGGGGCCAATCCATCGTTGTCAACATGTCGGTAGTAATTTTGGCATCCCGCTCGATGGGTTGGGCAGCCATCACGATGGGGATGGATGGGGGAGTGGGTACGGCTTCCTGAGTGTTGGAAAGAAATCCGCCACCGCCGCTAAAGACAAAAAACGCCGCCCCAGCCAGGATGACGATGATGACGATAAGAAATAGCAAGATGCGACCACTTTGTTTCATAAGAGCATTCTCCTTGCTTCTATGTGTACGCTTATTGGTTCGATAAGATTATACAGTAAAAACAATCCCGCCAATCACTATGGACTAGCGCTGCAATAGTAGAAAAGTATGCCTTGCAAAGCAAATGTAAGGCGTTTTTAGCCACCAGGGATGCTGAACACAACACGGGTGCCTCTACCTGTTGTGCTATCCAACTCAAAAACCCCGCCCATCATTTCCACCCGGTCTCGAATCATATTCAGCCCGAGGCTGTTGCCTTGTTGCAGGACATCGGTATCAAAACCTTTGCCGTTATCGTCCACCGTTACTTTGACGGCGGCATCCGTAATATCGAAAAGAATTTTGATGAAAGTCGCCTGGCTGTGACGGGCGGCGTTGCCAAGAAGCTCTTGCAGGGCACGGAAAATCATCACTTCGCGGTAGGACTGAAGGCGGCGCTCCTGCCCGGAGACGGTGAGAGTAATTTCTGTGCCGGATTGTTGCTCTTTGAAGTTATCGATATATCGTCTGACAGTCGGCACAACCCCCAAGTCGTCCAACATCATCGGGCGAAGTTCAAAGATGAAGTTGCGTACCTTCTGAAAGGTACTCATGGCAGAGGCTTTGAGGCTGTTTAGTTCATCCCTTGCCTGGGACGGTTCAATATCCATCAGGCGCATGGCGATTTCGGTCTGGAGGATAAAGTTGGAAAGCGCCTGGGCGGGTCCATCGTGCATTTGGCGGGAGAGGCGCTGACGTTCCGCTTCCTGCGCCTGGATAACGCCTTCAATGCTCGCCTGAGCGCTTTTCGCGCCGCCTTTGCCGCCCTCGCCGGGTTTGTTCAGCAGTTCGGTAATTTTTTCCAATTGGGTTTTGTTGTGCTGCAAACGAGTCTGGTCGCTCTGAAGTTTCTCCAACTGTCCACGCATCACAAACAAACGTTGTTGAGCGTCCAACGCCGAGTCGTATGCCATGCGTAACTCTTCCAGGGAGGCTTTGGCTCCCTGCGCCTGCACTTGTTGAAGGTGAGCGGTGATGGCGGCATTGCGTTGCGTAATTTTGGTCAGTTCGCCCTGGCTTTGTTGCAACATGAGAGTTACTTCGCGCAGGGAGCGGTTCGATTCTTCCAACTCTGTCTGCAAGGTTTTGCGAATATCTTCCAGCGGGTTGTTCTGTTCTTTCGGGGGCATAGTCCCTACTCCTCGGGGTTCGTTTGGTAGTTCAGTTTCACCCAGCCACGCTTCAGGGCGTAAACAACCGCCTGAGTGCGGTCTTCCACCCCAAACTTCCGCAAAATGGAGGTGATGTGGTTTTTAACCGTCTGATGGCTGATGCCCAAGAGGGCGGCAATCTCTTTGTTGCTTTTCCCTTCCACAACCAGCACAAGCACTTCCATCTCCCGCTCGGAGAGGGGATGAAACGGGCTGCCGGGTTCGCTGTAAGAGCGGCGGACGGAATCTAACTGCCGGGATAACCAGGCTTCAAAGTCCACTTTGTTCATCACCTGCTGATTCACCACGTACTTTCCGGCGGCTACGTTTAACACCAGGCGGGTGAGTTCTTCGGGCTGAATATCTTTAGAGCAAAACGCGGCGGCTCCGGCGATGGCGGCGTGAAGCATCTGCTCGGCATCTGCGTAGGCGGTCATCAGAATCACGCGGGTTCCCATCCGCTCGGAGGCGATTTCATGGGTAATTTGCTGCCCGTTCATACCGGGCAGGTTCACATCCACAATGGCGACCTGCGGACGCAGGGCAAGTATCTGTTGCAGCCCTTTTTCTCCATGCGAAGATTGCCCAATCACCTTCAGGCGCGGGTCTATGGAGAGGGCATCGGCAACACCCTGGCGAAACAGGGGGTGGTCATCTACGATAACAAGGGTAATTTGTTCCATCATTTCAACCTGAGGGGATTTGTTTTTGTGAGTATAGCATACTTGAGAAACTGCGTAAGAACGCCACAAACTTCGTTATGCAGTCGTCATACATCCCTTTAGGGCGCAAGCCGAAAGAGAAGTAAATCTTCCACCTGACCCAAAAAGAGCAAGCCCGGCTGTTCCGAAGGTTTCTCGTACACATCCGCCAGGCTTTCCGGGGTGTATTCCTCTTCCAAAATAAGGTAGGGCGCGCCAAACCGCGCCGAGAGAGCGAACAATTGCGGCAAAGTCTCATCCGGCACGGTGATGGCGGAGCGCCCGGTGTAGGCATAATAACCGGGAGAATTGGCGACAATGACTACATCCGCAGGTGTCGCGCCGTTTTGGGCGAGTACCTGCTCGGCGCGGGTGTATAGCCTTTCAAAACGGTCCCAATCGGCTTGTAAAACGCCCAAATAGACCAAAGCCAGGGTGATGATAAAGAGGGCAGAAACCAGGCTAAAGAGGGCAAAAGGCAAAGCCGAGGGATTCTTTGCCAGCCCCCGGCGGCGGGCGTGGCTGATAAATCCCTGCACCGCGACTGGGGCAGCCACCCACCCCATCGGCTGCAACGCCGCTGAAGCGTGGAAAAAACTACCCCGCGAACCGGCAAAAGGAAAGATGAAGGTCATTACAAAAAAGAGACTCAGCCAGGCAAGCACGGCAAGCCGCGCCCGCATGTGAGAGCGCAAGCGCCATAACCCAATGGGGATGAGAATCGCCATAAGAAAAGCGCCCTGCGCCGCAACACTGTTAATGAGGTTGAGACGCAGCGCCCCGGCGCGCCCGGCAGCAATCACCTGCCAGCCGGCGGAAAGCCAGCGTTCACGGTCTATGCGGTCGGGGGGGTAGGCAAAGGTGTCTTCGTAAGCGGTCATCCACAACACGCGGCTGCCCGCCGGGGTGAGGGGAGTGTTCCAAATGGAAAGATTCCGCAGAAACCAGGGAGTCATGACCAGGGCGTAGCCCAGCCCCAAAAGAAGAAGAGGCGCGAGGAAGGCGGAAAAGAAGGGGCTTTTCTCGCGCCGCCAGTGGAAGAAAATGCCACCCGCGCCCACTGCCAGCCACAAAAGACCATCCGAGCGGGCGAGGTTCATCAGACCGGCGGTAAGCCCCAGCAGAAGGGCATGGCGGGCGGAACGCCGCGCAATGAGCAAAAAGAAGAGAGCGCCGAGGACGGTGTAGATGCTGAAGTTGTCGGTTGTGGGCAGGTAGGGGGTGTAATAACCGGCGAAAATTGCCAGCCAGCCAGAGGCGAGAGCC
>DYNS01000279.1 GCA_020720965.1 Anaerolinea sp.
CATGTTCGACCTGACCCTGCCGGGCTACATGGGCTTGTTCATCGGCGCGTGGGGGGTGGCAAACTCGCTCTCCCGCCTGGCGGGGATTTTGCTGGCAGGCGTGCTGCGTGACGCGGTGACCGCCCTGACCCAAGACCCCCTCCTCGGCTACCGGATTGTCTTTGGCTTGGAAGCCCTCATGCTCCTTGCCGCCGCCTGGATGCTGACCTCCATCAACCTGCAAAGTTTTCAGCAACAGGTGCAACCCCTCTCCCCGGTGGAACGCGCGGCGATGGCAGACTAACCCATGAACGATTGGCTGACCCTCACCGATGTCGCCGAAAGGCTGGGCGTACACCCCTCCACCATCCGCCTCTGGTCGGATAAGGGCTTGCTCCCCGTTCACCGCACCTCCGGGGGGCATCGGCGTTACCTGCTGCCGGAGGTGGAACTGTGGCAAAAGACCGCCCGCCAAAAACAAATTTTGGAGCCGGATAACGCCATGCAAATTGCCATGAGCAAGGTTCGACTGCAAATTAGCGAGGGCAGCTTGCAAGCCGAACCCTGGTACCAAAAGTTGGATGCCGATGCCCGCGCCCAATACCGCCAAAGCGGAGCCTACCTGGTACGCGGCATTGCCAACCAACTGGCAAGCAGCGCCGAAACAGACGAGCACGAAACCTTCGCCATCGGCTACGAATACGCCTCACGGGCGCACCGCTACGGGCTGAATGCCGTAGAAGCCACCCGCGCCTTTCTCTTCTTCCGCAACAGCCTCTTGCAGGCGCTCATCAACACCTACGAAGATGCCCGAGTCCCCCCCGGCGTGGCATGGGGACAAATGCTCAACCGCCTGCACACCCTTACAGACCAGGTTCTCCTCAATATTTTGGAAGTCTTTCAAAGTTTGCAACGCGCGCGCTAGAACCGGCAACGCAAAACCGCCTCATGGGGGCTGTACTCGGTTAAAATAAGGGCATGAACAACCTCCTGCAAATCCCCCCCGTCCTTGCCACCCGGCGTAATCACGCCCTGGAGCACGCCACCATTCACATCCTCTCCAACCGGTTTCCCGGCAGCGCCCTGGCAGGGCATTCCAACCCGACCGGTTTTATGTTGCTGGGAGAAGTGCCAACAGAGGCTGTTCGCGCAGCAGTACACGAAGCCATCTCCCGCCTGCAAAACGGAGAAAGCGCCCTGGCAATTCACCCCGGCTGCGGAACAAACTACCTGGTAATGGGCGGGTTGGCGGCGTTTTTGGGGATAATTGGCACAGTGGGGACAAAAAACACCCGCGAGCGGCTGGAACGCCTCCCGCTGCTTACTCTTCTCAGCATCCTGGGCATTTTCCTCGGTCAGCCGCTGGGACCTGCCTTGCAAAAACAAATTACAACCGAGGCAGCCCCCGGTTCTCTCGCCATTGTGGATGTGTATCGCCTTTCCGGGGCGGCGCATCGCATTGTCACCCGCGCCTGAGATGAGCGATTCGGCGCACATTCACCTTTTGCTCGGCACAGACGAGTTTGGCATTCGTCAGCACGCCGCCCGGTTGGGGAAAATTTTCTCCGACCCGACGAGCGCGAGTATGAACACTTCCCTGCTGGACGGGCGCACCGTCAGCGAGAATGAGATTGGCAACGCAACCGGGGCAATGCCTTTTTTAGCGAGTCAGCGCCTGGTTGTGCTGGAAAACCTCCCCAAACGGTATCAGGGCGCGGAGGGGCACAAAAAATTTATAAGCCTGCTGGAGACAATCCCCCCCTCGGCGGTTTTCATCCTGATAGAGCCGGAAGAACTGAAGGAAAAGGATTTGCCCAATCACTGGCTGGTTAAGTGGGCGGGGAAAAATCCGCAGCGGGCAAAGGCGCAGGGCTTCTTCCTGCCCAAGATGAGGGAAATGCCCGCCTGGGTGGCTGCCGAAGCCAAACGTCAGGGCGGAAAGATAGACCCGAATGCCGCCGCCCGCCTGGCGGAGATGACCGGAGAAAATACGCGCCAAGCCGCGCAAGAGATAACCAAATTGCTGACCTACGTCAATTACGCGCACCCGGTGGGGTTGGAAGATGTGGAGGCGGTGAGCATTGTGAGCGCGAGCGCAGATATTTTTGACCTGGTGGACGCACTGGGACAGCGCGAAGGCAAAAAAGCGCAAAGGATTTTGCGGCGACTATTGCAGGATAAGGACGCTTTTGAGTTATTTGGGATGGTTGTGAGGCAGTTTCGGCTGCTACTTTTGGCGCGGGAGGTGATGGACGAGGGCGGTACGCTGCAAGAAGCCGCCTCCGCGCTGGGGGTTCACCCCTTTGTGGCAGAAAAAGCCTGGGCGCAGGCGCGAAAATTCCCCGCCGAGAGTTTGGCGGGCATTCATCATCGCCTGCTGGGAATGGATGAAGCCGCCAAAACGGGGGGAATGTCGCTGGATGTTTCTTTGGAGATTTTTTTGGTGGAACTAACCCGCTAACGCACGCGGAAGGCTACTTGGGCTTCTGCCTGGTTTCCGAGCGTATCTGTGACCAGGACCCGCAGGGTATGCTCCCCTTTCACCGCCGACCAGCTGAGGATGTATGGCTCGGCGGTGAGTGTTTTAAGCAGTTTGCCATCCAACCAGAACTCTACCCGCGCAACCGACAGGTTTTCGTAAATGCGGGGGCGCAAGGAGATTTGAGGAGTCTCGCTTTGGGAGAGGAGTGCGCCAGGCAGAGGCGAATCGATGCCGACCTGGGGCGGGGTGTTATCCAACAGCAGGGGCAGGTTGGCAGTTTGCAGGCTGGAATTTTGACGGAGAATTTGCAGTTGCAGGGTGTATAAGCCGTTGAGGGGAGAAGTGTCCCAAACGGCGAGGTCGCCTTCACTGACGGGGGTTTCGCTTTCTGCGACCAAAACCCAAGCCTGAGGGTTTAATCCCTCCCCGTAAAGCAGGCGGTAGCGCACAAACCCCTCCCCGGATGCGGAGCCTTGCACCGTAACCTCGCCTTTAACGCCCTGGAACGGGGCAGGCTGCGAGATGTTGCCAAAAGGTTGGGCAGGCTGGGGCGGAATGGGGTCGTAGGCGGTGGGCGGGGAGGGCAGGTTATTCCACTGCGCCCAGAGTTCTGCTTCGGCAGGGGGCAGGAAGAAAACCCGGTTTTCCACCTGCTCCGGCGGGGTAAAGACGGTGGCGAGTAAACCGGTTTGGCGGTTGATGGCGTAAGAGCGGTAGAGCGTATCCTGCTGAAGGGGTTCGTAGCCTTCCAGAAAGAGCTGGGTGGCGAGGTTGGGGCAGGCGGAGGTGGGTAACATGCCGGAAGGGGAGCAAACTTGCAGGCGGAGGATGCCGGGGGGCTGAACCCAGCCTTCGGCGGGTTGGTTTTGGCTGGCGGTTTGCAGAATCGCCGCCCCAAGCCCCTCGGTGGGCAGGGTTGGCAGGGCAGAGTCGCTTTGGAGCCAGACGGCAACGGCGCGGTAGGGGGTGTAGCCGACTGCCCAGGCTTCCTGCTGATTTTGGGAGACGTAAAAAGCGGCGGGGCGGTTGAGGGCATCGGAGAGGAGAGAGTCGGTGAGCAGGTAGGCTAGTTGGGGGCTGACAATTTGACCGGCGGCGGGGGAGGCGTCATCCGTCACTGGCTGCCCTTCCACGCTTTCGATGCGTAAGATGGTTTGGGGCTGGCGGCTGCCGTTTAACGCGCCCTGGGCGGCAAAGATGCCGTAGGCGCGGGCAATTTCCAGGGGGGTGTAACGCGCCTCGGTTTGGAGGAGGGAGGCGGAATCGGTGAGAGGCAGGTTGAATCCGAAGGGTTGGATGGTTTGCTGCACAAGGGCTGCCCCCATTTGCCGAAAAAGCTGCTGTGCGAGGTTGGGGTTGGCGGTTTTAAGAGCCTGACGCAGTGGCAAGGGTCCGGCATATTGAGTCCAGTCGGCGGTTGGGGCTTGGTCGGCGGGGGGTAAATCCCACACCAGGCTGGCGGGGGAATAGCCGCGTGTGAAGGCGGCGAGGTAAAGGTAAGGAGTGAGAAGGCTGCCAGGGCGTTGCGGGGTTACGGAGGCGGTTTCCTGCCCCAAGGTGGAGTCGCCGACGAGGGCGAGGACTTGCCCATTGCGAGGGTCTATCACCGCCAGGCTAGCGGAGGCGGCTTGGGCGCGGAAAGAGGGCGGCAAGGCGGGCAGGGCGGCGGTTTGGCA
>DYNS01000600.1 GCA_020720965.1 Anaerolinea sp.
GGTTTCGCGGGCAAATTCCAGGTGGGGCGCCTGGTCAATTCCGACCGGGACAATGTCGGTTTTGTAGAGGACGATGTCGGCGGTCATCAGGATGGGGTAGCCGACCAAGCCGTAGTTTACGTTTTGTTCCTGCTGACGCACTTTCTCTTTGAAGGTGGGCAGGTCGGTGAGTTTGCCCAGGGGTGTGACCATGGAAAGGTAGGTGTGCAGTTCCATTACCTGCGGGACGTGGCTTTGGATAAAGATAATGCTGTCCTGCGGGTTCATCCCGGCGGCGAGCCAATCTAACGCCATGTCGTAAGTGTTGGAGATTAAGTCCTGGGTGGTTTCTACGGTAGTGAGGGCGTGAACATCTACGATGCAGTACACGCACTCGTATTCTTCTTGCAAACGGATGTAGTTTTGGATAGCGCCCAGGTAATTGCCGAGATGTTGCCTTCCGGTGGGGCGCGCGCCGGAGAAGACTCTGCCTTTTTTGGTCATTCTGCCTCGCGGGGTGAGAAAATTTTGGCTGATTATAATCTACCAATTCGACAGGGCGGCGCAGGCGAGGGGATTGTCTAAGAGTCTGGGGTTTCCCACAGGGTTGCACCCTGCCCGCTTTGGGCGTATTGCCGCAGGGTTTGGCGCATATCGGCTTCGTCTGTAAAGAGGGATGAGATTTGGGAGGGGTAGGCGGCGATTCCTTCCAGCCAGGCATCTATGCCGGGGGCGGAGAGGAAGAAGGGTTTGGGACTCATGGTGCGGGTCAGTTGGTGGGCGGCTTTGGGGTGGCGAAAAACGTAGGGGACATCGGCATAGTACCAGAGGGGGCACTGTAACATTTCCACTGCGGCGCGGGTGAGGAGGTGGTCCACATGGCTGCCGATTGCCAGGGGGCAGACGATGGTGTCGTATTGGGTGAGGTGTTTTTGCAGGAGTTGGGCGGCTTGGGTGATGGTGAGGGTATCCCGCTCGTGAATGGGGGTGAAGATTTCCTGGGTGTAAAGCAGGTCGCCTTCCGGGGCGCGGCGATAGATGGCATCTGGCAGGTCGAAGTGGCGGATGTTGGCGCCGACCCGGCGGGCGGCGGCGTTATCTTCGGCGCGGCGCAGGGATACGGCTTCTTGCGGGCTGGCGATTTTCCATTCGGCTTGAACCCGCTCAATGAGCTGAGAGGCGGTTCCGGGTGGGGGGGAGCC
>DYNS01000601.1 GCA_020720965.1 Anaerolinea sp.
CTTCGCACACCCGCCGATAGGTTTCTTCTAGCGTTTCGGGCAGGACTCGCACCTCGCCCAGGGTGGTCATAAAGTTCGTATCCCCGTTCCAGCGTGGCACAATGTGCAGGTGAACATGACCCGGCACACCCGCTCCGGCGGCTGCGCCCAGGTTCGCGCCAAAGTTAAAACCCTGAGGCTGGTAAATTCCCCGCAAAACCGACATCATCCGGGCGCTCAACTCCATCATCTCGGCGCGGGCAGGGGCAGAAAGGTCTTCCAGTTTGCTTTGGTGCTCCAGCGGCGCAACCATCAGATGCCCGCTGGTGTATGGATATTTGTTCAGTATGACGAAGGAGTGTTCCCCCCGCAGCACAACCAGGTTTCCTGCGCCGTCTTGTTCTGCCAGGGCGTTGCAAAATACGCATCCACTTTGTTTGTGCGCACCGTCTATATACTTCATGCGCCAGGCTGCCCACAGATGTTTCATGTCTTTTTTCCTTTCGGGGTTGAAATAAAACTGGTTGACAGTGTCTTCTAACCAGAGTATGCTAACCGTACTCTATGAACCAACTACCCTTATTTTCTGCACCACGCTGGACAGTGACCGAATTTACCCGCCGTGTGCGCCGCCTGCTGGAAAGTGACGAAGCCCTGATGGATGTTTGGGTGCAAGGGGAAATTTCCAACTTCTCTCGACCTGCCTCCGGGCATTTGTATTTTACTCTTAAAGATGCGGGCGCGTCTGTGCGCTGCGTTATGTGGCGCTCCGATGCCGCCCGACTGCGCGGCGCTGCCCTGATGGACGGGCTTTTGGTGCAGGCGCATGGCAAAGTGGGCGTATATGAGCCGAGCGGGCAATACCAGCTCATTTTAGACACTCTTCAGCCAGCGGGCGAAGGCGCTCTCTACGCTCAATTTCTGCACCTGAAAGCCGCCCTGGAAGCCGAAGGGCTATTTGACCCCGCCCGCAAACGCCCCCTGCCTCAACTCCCCCGCCACATTGGGCTTGTCACCTCCGCCACCGGCGCGGCAGTTCGAGATATTCTGCACACCCTGGGGCGCAGGCTGCCCCTGGCACAAGTAACCCTTGTCCCCTCTCTGGTGCAGGGCGAAACCGCCCCCGCCGCCCTGCTCGCCGCCTTGCAAAAACTCAGCGCCTTGCAACCCGCGCCAGATGTCATCCTGCTGGCTCGCGGA
>DYNS01000602.1 GCA_020720965.1 Anaerolinea sp.
GCGAAGACTTGGAGAAACGCTGATGGAAGAAGTCGTCATTCTGGATGCCAGCGTGGCAATCAAAGCCATTCTGCCCAACCCCCTCCTGCCGCACTGTCAGGCGCTCACCCAAACTTTCGCCCGCCTCCAGCCGGTTGCCCCGGCGCTGTGGGGATACGAAACCACCTCCGCGATTACGAAAGCCGTTCACTTTGGTCAACTCACTGCCGATGAAGGCAGGCAAACGCTTCAGGCGTTGACTCTGCTCGATGTGCGCCTTCTCGTCCCGGACGCTGAACAGAACCAATCCGCCCTGGCGTGGACTCTGCGCCTGAAACGCGCCGCTGCCTACGACAGTTACTATCTCGCCCTGGCAGAAACCCTGCACTGCGACTTTTGGACAGCCGACAGCCGCCTGTTCAATGCGTTAAAGCAGGAAAACCTGCCCTGGCTGCGCTGGATAGAAGACATGCCGCCCCTCAGTGGGTAGCCCCTATGGGCAGTCTCACAAATCCTGGTCTGGGTTTTGCCAGAGTAGGTTATACAAAGCATCGGCGGCGTGGAATTGAGGGGTGTGGGGCAAAAGGCGGAAGAGCGCCAAAAAGACAAAAGTCACCCCAAAGCCGAGAGGGAGCAGCCAGTCGGCGGGGATGCCCTTCGTGATGCCCAGGAAAGGCAAGAGGGGCGCAATGAAAATGAGAATCAGACCGATGGAATTACTGTTCAGAGAAATCTTTGCCATGCGCTGTGCCAGGGCATAGGCGGAAATGTAACGCACCGAACTAAAGAGATAGGAATTTCCGGCAAGCAAACGCCACTGCACCGAGAAAAAACTCTCCTGCTGCGGCTCCTTCCCGCTCCAAAGGGCGAGAGTGATTCCCAACTGCTGCCATGCCCTGCCGAACAACCCCCAAAAAGAAGTCTTATGGGACAAAGGCTCGCCCAGTTGTTCCTCCAGGTGGGTGAGGAGTTCCTCCCGCCTGCTGTCGTTCCTCCAGGCTCCCTGCGGGGGGCACGTTCGCGGCGCCGGACAGCTGCGAGACGAGCGTCACCTCGCCCGGGGTCGGGGCCACGGGGTTCAGCTTCTCGTCGCATCCAGCGGCACACAGGCTCAGGACGACAGCGGCGAGGGTAAGGCGCTTCATGCGGGGACTCCTCCTGCTCGTGGTCACGGAAGGTTGAATACTACCACGGCTCGG
>DYNS01000603.1 GCA_020720965.1 Anaerolinea sp.
AGCGCACCCGCCAACAAAACGGAGACGTGCGGATTGTGTGGCCCCATCAGGAAGCCGCCGCCCGCATTCTACGCCTGACCAAGTTCGACCAGGTTTTTACCTCCATCACCCCAGAACAAATTCTCCCCTCAGGTTTTTAACCCCAAACCATGAATACTATCCTTGTCGTGGATGACGACCCCAACAATCAGCGGATGCTCAGTTATTCCCTGCGAAAGCAAGGGTATAACGTACTCATCGCCGCCAACGGGCAACTGGGATGGGAAGCCCTGGAGCAACACCCTGTTGACCTGGCTATTCTGGATATTTCCATGCCGGTTTTGGATGGTATCAGCCTGCTGCGTCTCATTCGCACTCACCCAACCCTTGCCCATTTGCCGGTCATCATCCTCACTGCCAGCGGAAACGACCAGGAGTTGCAAATTGCCGAAGAAATTGGGGTACAGGCTTTTCTCACCAAGCCCAGCAGCTCGCGGGTATTGCTGGAGACGGTGCAAACCCTGGTGCAAACCGCCGGGTTGGGACAATGAAAACCTCCTTCGCCTCCGCCGCCGTGCTGCTCATGGTCAGCATGACGGTTGTAAATGCGGGTAACTACTTTTACAACCTCATCCTGGGGCGTTGGCTGGGTCCCACCCTGTTTGCGGATATCTCGCTCATTGTCACCCTGCTGCTGGTCGTCACCTTCGTCACCGCGCCCATACAACTGACGGTTGCCCGCTACGCCGCCATTCATGCGGCGGAAGGGGAGAATCTCACTTTGGCGGGCATCCGCCGCTGGAGCGGATATATTGGCTGGGGCTTGGGTCTGCTCCTTTTGCTGGTCTTTGCCCTGGGCGCGGAGCATTGGCAGGCGTTCTTCTCCACACAGTCGGCTCTGCCTTTTGTGCTGCTTGGGCTATCCATGCCTTTTAGCCTGCTGCAAGGGGTGGAGCGGGGCGTTCTTCAGGGGCAGGCTCGCTTTGGGGTTCTGGCAATCACCTATCAGGTGGAGATGTGGACGCGGCTGTTAGGCGGGGTGGGGCTGGTTGCGCTGGGAATGTCGGTAAACGGGGCGGCGCTCGGAATCAGCCTTTCGTTTTTCTTCACCTGGTTGGCTGCCCGGTTCTTCGCGCGGGGCTTGCCCGCCTCCGCGCCCCTGCCGGGTAGGGAAGTGCAAATCGCCATTGGGTTGTATG
>DYNS01000280.1 GCA_020720965.1 Anaerolinea sp.
GTCATTGTCATTGCCGTAGCCGCCACATACATGGAGGCAAAGGAGCGGGTTTGCGCCACGCTTTTCTCCTGCCCTTTTTCCATCACCAGCGCCACATCTGCCCGGCTTGCCAGGGCTTGGTCGGCGGCGTTGGTGATTGCCACAACCGCGCCTTTGCCCTCTTTTTTGAACTGTTCCACCGCCCGGACTGTTTCGGTGGTGGAACCGGAGCGGCTGACCGCGACCAGGAGGGTTTTTCCGTTGGTGAGCGTGACTCCCTCGTTCAGCAGCAATTCCCCGCCTGGCACGGCTCGCGCTAATTTGCCGGTCATCTCCTGAAACAGGGCGGAGGCTGCCAGCGATAGATAATAGGTGGAGCCGCAACCGGTGAAGAGAACCTGGTCGTATTCGGCGGCGAAAACAGCCTGAAGTTGGCGTTTGTGGGCTGCCGTTACTTTTAGCGCGTCTTCCCAGGCTTCGGGCTGAGAGAAAATTTCTTCTTTGGTGTATTTTCCATTTTCCATAAGGGCTTCCTTTTTTGCTAAACCAACGTCACCGTCATTCCCATTTCGCGCAGCGCCCGCACAAACCCGGCAGGCGCCGCCGAATCGGTGACGAGGTGGTGAATACTGCCAACCGGCGCAATAAAAGCGGTGGAGGTGGTTTCAAACTTGGTGTGGTCTGCCACCAAAATTGCCTGTTTGCCCGCTCTAAGAATGGCGCGGTCGGTTAGCGTTTCTGGCAGGTAATCGCTGCTAAGACCATGCTCCAGGCTGAGGGCATGAACCCCCAAAATCACCTTGTCGGCGCGTAACTCGGCGATGGCTTGCTCGGCGATATGACCAACAAAGGAGAGCTCGCTCTGCCTTAGCAAGCCGCCTATGCCAACCAGGGTGATGCCGGGCAGGTTTGCCAGCGCGTTCATCACCGGCAGCGAGTTGGTTATCACGGTCAGGTTTTGGCGGGCGCGCAGGTGACGGGCGACTTCCAGCGTGGTTGTGCCGGAGGCGAGAAAAACGCTTTCCCCGTCATTCACCAGCGCGGCGGCAGCCTGTCCGATGCGCTGTTTTTCAAAGAATTGTTCCTTCTCGCGCTGCAAGAGCGGCGCTTCTGGCGGCGCTTGCCTGCCGGGGAGGGCGCCGCCATGCACCCGCTGAATTTTGCCCTGCTCTGCCAGGCTCTCTAGGTCGCGCCGGGCTGTGGCTTCGCTCACGCCAAACCGTTCCACAATTTCCGCCACGCTCAAGCGTCCCTGCCGCAGCAGCAACGAGACAATGGTGTTCTGACGTTCTTCGGTGGAGATAAATTCGCTCATAATCGCTCTTTTTCGCTCAAATTCACTCATTATTTTAATGGCTTTGTGCGCGATGTCAAGCCTGCGGGCATGACCAATGGCTGCCAAACGTGCCAGAACACAGTTAAGGTACAATCTTTACATCACTATCCAAATTATCCACTTTCGCATGGGAAACCTTACCGTATGAGCGCTCATCCCCCCCTGGCAATTGTTGGTTTAGGCTGTCGTTTTCCGGGCGGAGTCACCGACCCGGATTCCTATTGGCAACTGCTCCTGCGCGGCGGCTCCGGCATTACCGAAGTCCCCGCCAACCGTTGGAACTGGCGCCGGTATTTTCACCCCAACCCCGAAGCCTCAGGGCGGATGGTGACGAAGTGGGGCGGTTTCATTAACCATCACGACCAGTTTGACGCTCCCTTCTTTGGCATCTCGCCCCGCGAAGCCCAGCGCATGGACCCTCAGCAGCGTTGGCTCTTGGAAACCATCTGGCAGGCGCTGGAGGATGCTGGCTTGCCTCCATCCTCCTTGCGCGGCAGCCGCACCAGCGTTTTTGTGGGCGCCTCCTCCCACGATTATTTTGATGTCCAGCGCAATGATGCCTCTCTCATCGATATTCACAGCGGAACCGGCAGCGCCCTGAGCATTGCCGCCAACCGCATCTCCTACCTGTTCGACTTTCGCGGTCCGAGCGTGGCGGTGGATACGGCTTGTTCTTCCGCCCTGGTGGCGACTTACCTGGCTTGTCAGAGCCTGTGGGCAGGGGAATGTGACCTGGCGCTGGCGGGCGGGGTGAATACCCTGCTCAACCCCGGCATTTCGATTGGCTTCAGCAAAGCCTCCATGCTCTCCCCGGAGGGGCGCTGTTACGCCTTTGACCATCGCGCCAACGGTTATGTGCGCGGCGAAGGCGTGGGCGTGGTGGTCATCAAGCCCCTGTCTGAGGCGCAAAAAAATGGCGACCGGGTCTACGCCGTCATCCGGGGCGCGGCGTCCAACCAGGATGGGCATACCTCCTCTCTCACCGTGCCGGGCATGCCCGCCCAGGAAGCCATGCTGCGCGAAGCCTACCAGAGCGCGGGCATCTCTCCCAGCCGGGTGGCGTATATCGAAGCACACGGAACCGGAACCCCGGTCGGCGACCCGATTGAGGCGCAGGCTTTGGGGCATGTCCTCGGCGCGGGTCGCCTGCCGGAGCAGCCCTGTCTCATCGGCTCGGTCAAGACCAACATCGGGCATCTCGAAACCGCCTCCGGCATGGCGGGCTTAATCAAAGCCGCCCTCTTGCTCCATCATCAGGTCATCCCGCCTCAACTCAACTTTGAGCGGGCAAACCCCAACATCCCGCTGACCGAGTTGGGCTTGCAAGTGGTGACGGAACGCCGCGCTCTGCCCCAACCGGAGGGGTTGCCTGCTGTGGTCGGGGTCAACTCTTTTGGTTTTGGCGGAACCAACGCCCACATCGTGCTGGAACAAGCCGAACCAACTCTCCGCGCCGATTCGCTTCTAGCGCGGGCAGACCGTCCCTGCCTGCTGCCACTCTCGGCTGCCAGTGAAAGCGCCCTGCAAGCCCAGGCAGAATCCTACCTGACCTTTCTCGCCCAAGCCACCGACCCCCTGCCAGACTTCGCCGCCGCTGCCGGAACCCGCCGCGAGCATTTTCACTCCCGGCTGACGGTGATAGCGCGGGATGCAGAGCAAGCCCGCGCCCGGCTGCGCGATTATCTCAATCACCCCGCCAACCAGCCCGGTCTGTTGGTGGGTCAGCCCGCCGAAAACCCGCAGCCGCCGATTTTTGTCTTCACTGGTCAGGGAGCGCAGTGGTGGGGCATGGGCAGGCAATTGCTGGAGCGCGAACCGCAGTTCCTCCAGACCATCCAAACCATCGATTCGCTCTTCCAACCCCTCAGCGGCTGGTCTCTGCTGACCGAAATGACCCGCCCCGAAGCCGAATCGCAGATTGACCGCACCGACATTGCCCAGCCTGCCATTTTTGCCTTGCAGGTCGCCCTGGCGAAACTCTGGTCTGACTGGGGATTGCGCCCGGCGAAGGTGGTCGGGCATTCGGTGGGGGAGGTGGCGGCGGCTTACGTGGCGGGGATTTACAGCCTGGCAGACGCGGTCAAAATCATCTATCACCGCAGCCGCCTGCAAAACAAGACCGCCGGGCATGGCGGCATGGCTGCCGTTGGAATCAGCCCGGTAGAAGCGGAACGCGCCCTCGCCGGGTACGCGCCCCTTGTCCAGGTCGGCGCCGTCAACAGCTCGCGCATGGTCACGCTCACCGGGGCAAAAGAGCCGCTGGAGGAGATTCTCACCCGGCTGGAAGCCTCCGGCGCCTTTGTGCGCCGCCTGCCGATTAACTACGCCTTCCACTCCTACCAGATGGATACCATCCGCGAGGAACTTTTGGCGGCGCTGGCAGAGATTCAGCCCCAACCAGGGACTCTGCCCTTCATCTCCACCGTCACCGGCGCAGAAATCCCCGGCACAGGTTTGGATGCCGCCTACTGGTGGGGCAATGTGCGCGAACCGGTGCAGTTCGCCCCCGCCATCGCCGGGTTCATCCGGGCCCGGCAGACGACCTTTCTGGAATTGGGACCGCACCCGGCGCTGCAACACTCCATCCATGACCTTCTTACCGAACAGGGGCAGACCGGGCAGGTCTTTCACTCCCTGCGGCGCGACACAGACGAAACCCTGGAACTGCTCCAAAATGCGGCAGCCCTGCACAACTACGGATTGCCGCTCCATTGGGCTGCCATCAACCAGTCGGATGGGCATTTTGTGCGCCTGCCCGGCTATCCCTGGCAGAGGCAGACC
>DYNS01000604.1 GCA_020720965.1 Anaerolinea sp.
CAAGTGCAACGCTCCAATCTGCCCCTTGGATGCAAACCATTTGCAAGGTTGCCACCTAGATGGCGAGAAGGTTTGTTACTACCTCACGCAAGCAGCCAAACCCGGCACGGAAGCGATTCTAAGGGGGGCGCTACCGCAGGGAATGCTTGAAGTCATACGTGAGGCCACCCCGGGCATTGTTTCCCGCTGGGGGCGCATACGCCGCGTACTGGAGCGAGCAAGCCGAACCCAGACAAGACTCACCACGCAACCACCCAAGCGGGGCGCGTCATGAATCACGGACACTTTAACTTCAAACACGCCATTAAAGCGATTCTAATGGGGGCGCTACCGCAGGGAATGCTTGAAGTCATGGAAGCACTAGGCTTGCTTGCTTATGCGCGAGTACGTGGGGCTTGTGTGCGCTTTATGGCAGGGGGGGCGCATGGCACGCAACCGCGCTAAAGCGACCGGAAAAGGCGGCAAAGGCACATTTACCATGTTGCCGCACCATGTCACCAAGTCCGAACAATTCGCCAACCTGAGCGCCTACGCGGTCAAGCTGCTGGTGGACGTTTTGAACCAGTACCACGGCAAACAGAACGGCGATTTAAGCCCATCCTTCACGCTCATGCAAAAGCACGGCTGGAATAGTAAGGACACCTTAGCCAAGGCGCTAACCGAACTTGAGCAAAAGGGTTTTCTGGTGAAGACCCGGCAAGGGGGGCGGCATGTCGCCAGTCTGTACGCCGTCAGCTTTTGGGGAATCGACCCATGTGACGGCAAACACGACCACGTTGCCAGCGCCGCACCGCTGAACTACTGGCGTGAAGGTCATAACCCAGAATGCGCACCAAAACCCGCCCCCAAAACCAAGGCGCAAATTAAAACGCCTGCCCCGCCTACCGGGTCAATCTACCCCGCCCCACGGGGCAATGAGGGGGTGACAGCGTGACTTATTGCCCCGCCACACGGGGTAGTCGTGCCCTTTTATCCCGTTTTATTGCCCCGCCACACGGGGAGCTTCTATATCTAACCATAAGGGGTACGGGGATTTATGGGGATGGGGAGGACGCACACACCACGCAACCCAGCCGCCGAACCGAACCGAACCGAACCCAGCCGCCGAACCGAACCGCCTGAATCATTCAGCCTTGGCAAGCAACAGGAGGCCATGACGTGACAAACAGACAGCC
>DYNS01000605.1 GCA_020720965.1 Anaerolinea sp.
CCTGCCAGCCCCTCGGCTGTGCCACTCGATGAACAGACTGAGGAAATTATTCCGGCTGGGCAATGATGCCACAGGATGACTGAACTTTTATGGATAACCCCACCACCCCCACGCTTTCACCCACCCCCCGCCGTTCCCGCCAGGGTTTGCTCTTAGACCTGCTTTTCGTCGGTCTAATGATCATCGGGATGCTGCTACGCGCCATCGGCCTGGACTGGGGAGAGTACCACTACTTGCATCCCGACGAGCGCTTCCTGGTGTGGGTGGGCTCGGATATCCAGCCGCCGTCTGCTGAGCAGAACTGGGCGGAGCCTCCCAACACGCAGAATGCCAACTGGCGGGCAAAATATCCCGAGGAGTTCCCCGATTGCACCGCATGGGGCGGTTATTTTGACACCTCCTGCTCCTCGCTGAACCCCAACAACCGCGGCCACGGCTTCTATGTCTATGGCACCCTGCCCATGTTTGCCGCCCGCTACCTGGTGGAGTGGCTTTACGGCCATTCCGGCTTTAACGAGATGACCAATGTCGGGCGTGCCCTTTCCGCCTTTGTGGACCTGCTGACCGTCCTGCTGGTTTACCTGGTGGCGGCGAGTAACTA
The DNA here is from genome assembly GCA_020720965.1 of Anaerolinea sp. Taxonomy (GTDB): domain Bacteria; phylum Chloroflexota; class Anaerolineae; order Anaerolineales; family Villigracilaceae; genus UBA5195. The sequence goes on from DYNS01000605.1 coordinate 602, forward strand.
CAACCGGCGGGTGGGCCTGCTGGCAGCCGCCTTCACTGCATTTGCCGTGCTGCAGATCCAGCTCTCGCACTTCTTCACTATGGACACTTTCGCCAATTTCTTTACCCTCTTGGCGATCTATTTTTCCGTGCGCCTCAGCCGCCAGGCAAACCTCAGCCTCGATTCGGGATGGCGGGGCTTTGTTCGCCATCCCTATTTCCTGCTCAGCCTCGCTTTTGGCATTGCCCTGGGCAGCGCGGTGGCCTCCAAGATCAATGCCGTGCCGGTGGCAGCCATGCTCCCCGCCGCTTTTGCCCTGGCCTTCCTCAAGGTGCCCGAGGCAGACCGCTCGCGCTGGGCAGTGCGTGCCTTTGGCTACCTGGTGCTGGCTGCGCTCACCAGCCTGCTCGTTTTCCGCCTCTTCCAACCCTATGCTTTCATGGGTCCGGGCTTCTTCGGTCTTAAGCTCAACCCGCAGTGGGTTTCCAACATGGTCGAGCAGCGCAACCAGGCGGCAGGCGATGTCGATTTCCCGCCTGCCCTGCAGTGGGCGCGCCGCCCCATCTGGTTCTCCTTCCAAAACCTCACCGCCTGG
>DYNS01000281.1 GCA_020720965.1 Anaerolinea sp.
AGAGAGCGTATCCTTGCCGAATTAGACCTCCCCTAACCTATGACGAATACGATTAACCGCCCCCACCTTGCCCACCTCCTTCAATCTGAAGAATCCCTCTTCCATCAGAGCCACCCCCGCTCTTACGAACTCTACCAACGCGCCAAAAAATCGCTGCAAGGCGGCGTCCCCATGCTGTGGATGATTCGCTGGGCAGGCTCCTTTCCTGTCTTTGTCAAAGAAGCCAAGGGCGCTCACTTCACAGACGTAGACGGCAACGACTACATCGATTTCTGCCTGGGCGATACTGGCGCAATGACGGGGCATGCCCCCGCTGCCACCCTGCAAGCCATCACCGAACAAGCCGCCAAGGGCATCACCCTCATGCTGCCCTACGAAGACGTAATTGACGTGGGCGAAGAACTGCAACGCCGCTTTGGGCTACCGCTGTGGCAATTTGCCCTCACCGCCACCGACGCCAACCGTCACGCCCTGCGTATGGCACGCATGATAACCGGTCGCCCCAAGGTGCTGGTCTTCAACTACTGCTATCACGGCACAGTGGATGAAACCTTCATCATCCTGGACGAAGAAGGCACACCCATGTCCCGCCCCAACAACATGGGACCCCAGGTCAACCCCATTCACACTACCAAGGTTATCGAATTCAACGACATCGCCGCCCTGGAAATCTCCCTCTCCGCCGGAGACGTTGCCGCTGTCCTCGCCGAACCGGTGATGACCAACATTGGCATCATTCACCCGCAGCCCGGTTTTCACGAGGAACTGCGCCGCCTCACCCGCAAATATGGCACACTCCTCATCATAGACGAAACCCACACCATCTGCACCGGACCAGGCGGATACACCGCCGCGCACGGGCTGGAGCCGGACATTCTCACCCTCGGCAAACCCCTCGCTGGGGGTGTTCCCGCCGCCGTGTATGGATTCACCCACGAAGTTGCAGAGCGCTTCACCGCCCGGCTGGATGTGAACGACTCAGACGTAGGCGGAATTGGCGGCACCCTAGCAGGCAACGCCCTTTCCATTGCCGCCATGAAAGCCACCCTTACCCAGGTTCTCACCCCGGAGTTTTACGAAGCCGCCATTGCCTTGCAGGAGAAATTTACCGCCGGAGTCGAATCCGTCATTGCCGAATTTAACCTGCCCTGGATTGTCAAACGCCTCGGCAACCGCTCGGAATACTGGTTCCGCCCCCGCCCGCCCAAAAACGGCGGAGAAGCCGCCGCCGCCATTGACCACGACCTCGACCGTTACATGCACCTGTACATGCTCAATCGCGGCATCCTCATGACCCCCTTCCACAACATGGCGCTCATCTCTCCCCAAACCACCCAGGCAGATGTGGATTATCACACCCAGGTCTTTCGGGATGCGGTGATGTCACTGCTGACTATGAAAGAGTAGGGAAGGACTTCTCACTTCTCACTTACCACTTTCCGGAGTCTTTATGCAAATCTGGCGCATTGACGTAAGCGCTCAAACCCTCAGCATCGAACCCATCCCCGCCGCCTGGGAAAAACTGGGCGGGCGGGCGTTGCTGGCACGCATTATGCTGGATGAAGTGCCGCCCACCTGCGAGCCGTTAGGTCCACGCAATAAACTTATCTTTGCCCCCGGCTTATTGGTCGGGCACATGCTCTCCTCCACCGACCGAATCTCCATCGGCGGCAAATCCCCGCTTACGGGTGGGATTAAAGAAGCCAACGCCGGTGGCAGAACCGGGATGCACATGGCGAGCATGGGCATCAAAGCCCTGATTGTGGAAGGCGCTCCGCGTGAGAAGGGTCTTTTTACCCTGCGCTTAAGCGTGCAAGGTGCGGAATGGCATAGCGCCGAGGCGCTGACCGGGCTGGGGGTGTACGACTCTGCCCAAGCCTTGCTGCAACGCTACGGGGAGAAAGTCGCCGTTTCGCTGATTGGTCCCGGCGGGGAGATGAAAATGCTCTCAGCGGGGATTCAGAACATTGACAAAGATAAAATCCCCAGTCGCATTGCCGCGCGCGGCGGCTTGGGCGCGGTCATGGCATCTAAGGGGTTAAAAGCCATCGTTTTCGACAACGCCGGGGGGCAGAAGCCGCCTCTCCTTCACCCCGAAGCCTTTAAGCAAGCCCAAAAAGAATACACCACCGCTTTGTTGGCGCACCCGCAAACTGCCCTCTACCGTGATTATGGAACCCAAGCCATGCCGCAGATGGCAAATGGCTTGGGGGCGCTGCCCACCCGCAACTTCTCCAGCGGCGTGTTTGAAGGCGTAGAAAATATCAGCGGCGAAGCCATGCGTGACCTGCTTTTGCAGCGCGGCGGCGAAAGCGAAACCACCCACGCCTGCATGGCGGGCTGCACCATCCGCTGCTCCAACATTTTTGGCGGAGAAGACGGCAAAAGCATCGTCTCGCCCCTGGAATATGAAACCGTTGGGCTCATGGGAACCAACCTGGGCATAGACAGCCTGGATGTAATTGCCCGTCTGAACTGGCAGGTGAACGACCTGGGGCTGGATTCCATCGAAATTGGCGCAGCCCTGGGCGTTGCCGCCGACTCTGGGGTGTTTGCCTTTGGGGACGGCGAAGCCGCCCTGCGCCTGATGGATGAAATTCGAGTGGGCAGCCCCCTGGGGCGCATTTTGGGTGCGGGTGCGGGCATGGTGGGCAAAATTTACGGCAACGAGCGCGTACCGGTCGTTAAAAATCAGGCAATGAGCGCCTACGAACCCCGCGCCATCAAAGGAACCGGCGTTACTTTTGCCACCACCCCCCAAGGCGCCGACCACACCTGCGGATTAACCATCCGCGCCAAAGTGAACCATCTCGACCCGGCAGGGCAGGCGCAGGTTTCCTTACCCGCTCAATTGAACATGGCAGGCTACGACAGCCTCGGCGCTTGCATTTTTGCCGGTTTTGGCTATGCCACCGCCCCCGCCGCCATCCCCGCCCTCATCCACGCCCGCTATGGCTGGGATGCCCCCGCCGATTATTTGCAGCAACTGGGGCGCGAAACCATCAAAATGGAACGCGCCTGGAACAAAAGCGCCGGATTCACACCCAAAGACGACCGCCTGCCCGAATGGATGACCCGCGAACCCCTCCCCCCGCACAATACCGTTTTTGACGTGAGCGAACAAGACCTGGACACGATTTTTGACAATTTGTAAAGACAGGTCGTGTATCAAAACGAAAGAAGTATAATGAAAGACACAAATAAGGAGGCTCTATGGCAACCGTCAGCGGTCCAGACATTAGTTTCTACCAGGATAATTCCACCACAGCCAAAGGCGTAGATTTCGCCAAACTCGCGTCCCGCTCTCAGTTTTTCATTGCCCGCGCCGGGCAAAACCAATGGATAGACTCACGCTTTAAGACCTATTGGCAAAACGCCAAACAAGTGGGCTTACCGCGAGGCTCCTACTGGTTTTACGACAGCCGCGCCGACCCCAAAAAACAAGCCGAATTATGGGTGCAAGCCCTGGATGGCGACCTGGGCGAACTGCCCCTCTTTGCCGACCTGGAAGAAAACTACAACGGAGCCTACAAAGGCTGGCAAAACTGGTATGTCTTTTTGGAACACCTTAAAACCCTGGTGGGAAACAAAGAAATCTTCATCTACACCGCCTATTACTACTGGCAACAAAACGCCCCCAACCCCACCACCCAAAAAGCCAGCCTGGAATATTTCCACCAATACCCGCTCTGGATTGCCCACTACCAGGTGAGCAAACCGATGGTTCCCAAACCCTGGGCGGCAGACGAATGGGTCTTTTGGCAATATACCGACTCTGGAGACGGCGTACTCTACGGCGTGGAAAGCCTGGAAATTGACCTGAACAACTTCAACGGGGACGAAGAAGCCTTCAAACAACGCTTCAGCCTCGGAGACCCCCTGCCCCTTGTCACCCGCTACCGGGTGGATTTGAACATCCGCGCCGACAAAACCGAAACTGCCGCCAGCCTGGCAACCTTAGCCCACAACGACCTGCTTGCCCGCCTCGCCCTCTCGGAAGATGGCGTTTGGGCGCAGGTGAAGCGCGAAGACGGTTTAACCGGTTGGGTAAGGAACAACATCTTCGTAG
>DYNS01000282.1 GCA_020720965.1 Anaerolinea sp.
GAAAAGAGTCACCCGTCCCGCCATAGTCGGGTTCTGCCAGGGCGAGGAGATAGCCGCCGGGACGGGTGACTCTTTTCATCTCTCGCAACAGGGGCAGGGGGTCTTTGACCCAGAGGAGCAGGAAGTGGCAGTAGGTGATGTCGAAGGTTGCGGGGGGGTAGGGCAGGCGTTCTCCGGCGGCGCAGAGCAGGTGAGCGCCGGGGGCGTTGGAGGCGGCTTGGGTGATGGCTGTCAGGTTTGCATCCAGCCCGTGCTGCGCCGCGTTGGTTTGGGGGACCAGGGTTTGCAGGATGGCTCCTGTGCCGCAGCCGACTTCCAACAGGCGGGAGGCGGCGCTGATTCCGGTTTTTTGAAAAAGGTAAGAGCGCAGGGGTTCTGTCCAGCGGGCTTGCTGGGTGTAGCGGGTGTGCCAGTCCATGCCTGGTCAGTCTTTCCAGTGCAGGATGTATTCTTCCTGGGCGGTTGTTTCCGGGCTGTGCGGGTAACGGGCAGATTTGGGGACGGTTTTCCACCATTCTGCCAGCAGTTGCAGGGCTTCTTTGCCGCTGTAGCCCTGCCGGACGAGGTAACAGCCTACGACTGTGCCGGTGCGTCCGATTCCGGCATTGCAGTGCAGGTAGGTTTTGCGCCCGGTTTGCACCTGGGTTTGGAGCAGGTTGAGGAGGGCGCTCATTTGTTGGGGTTCTGGCAAGCCGTAGTCTGGGATGCTGTGGCGCAGGTGTTGTACGCGCAGTTGGCGCAGTTCGGCTTGGGATTGCAGGGCGGGGGCGTAGGGTTCGGTTTCGTGGACCTGGGTGAGGTCTATGAAGGTGTCGAACCCGGCATTGAGGAAGCGTTCCAGCCGTTTGAGGGTGATTTCTGGCTGGTAGGGGATGCCGGGGTACTCTCCGGCGAGCAGGCGTGCGGGGAGTACCCAGTACGCTTCTGGTATGGGGCGGGTTGGGGCGGTGCGGACTTCTTCCAGAGGCACTTTATTTATTCCATTAAAGAAGAAGGGGATATGGGATAGTTGGGAAGATTGCGCCGGAATTCGTAGGCATCTATCATCTTCTCGATGATGTGCTGGTGTTCGGCTTGGGGGGCGGTAAATTCAAAGCCGATGTTGTAGAAGGCGGGGTCTATATCTGGCTGGCACCAGGCAACGCGGGCAGGCAGGGTGATGTGGTCGGCGGAGAAGAGCAACGGGTCGGGCAAGTCCAGGCGTAAATCCAGGTTGATGTTTTCGGGCATGGGGTCATCACTGATTATCATGGCTCCTTTTTGGCTTAAATCCGAAAGGTAGCCCAGGATGCGCCCGGTGCTGCGCTCGAAGACCCGCGAGTAAACCATCAGGTATTTTCTTTCCAAAGTTCGGCGTTCGTCCATGTTTCCTCCGCTGGGGGTTGGGATAATGCCTGTAGTGTACCCTAATTGTTTTCCTGTTTCGTTGACGGTGCGTGACAGTTTGATGCGTCATTGGGGGCATGGTTGAGCAGGCGTAGGAGGGCGAGGGTTTCGGCTTTGGCGCCGCTGCCGTTTTCGCCACCGGGACCGACACAGGAGGGGCATCCGCTGAGGCAGGGACAAAGGCGAATCACTTCTTCTGCTCGCTGGAGCAGGGTTGGGTGCATCTCGTACAGTTTCTGGCTGAATCCGATTCCGGCGGGGACGAGGTCGTAGAGAGCGATGCCGGGTTGGGGGAAGCTGGCGGAGGCTTCGGGCTGGAGGTGGGTTCCCAGGTCTTCGGGGTCGCACATCAAAAAAAGGGGGGCAATTTGCCCCAGCAGGTAGGCAAGCCCCGCCAGCCCGCTGCGGATGCGGACGTTTTGCTCGGCGGCGCGGTGGCAGGCAGGGCAGAGGGTGACGAGGTTGGCGGGGGCGTTGGCGCGTTGGCGGTCTACCTCCCCGGTGGGCAGCCGAAAGGCGCGGAAGGGGGTTTTGTGGTGAACGTGGTGCTGCCGGCTGCTGCTTTCTGCCATGCCGCACACCTGGCAGCGGTAGGCATCCCGCGCGCGGACTTGCGCCCGAATGTTTTGCCAGTCTGCGCCGTAGTCGTTGGGGCTGTTGCTCCATAGCCCTTCGGCGCTGAGGGTGGCGATGGTTTGTTCCTGGATGGTGAGCCAGTAGCCGGTGGTTTGCAGGCGGACGGGCGGCATGGTGAGGGGTTCCTGCCCCAGGTTTTCGCGGCTGAACCAGCGCAGTTTTTTATAGCCGACTACCTGGGCGCTTACTTCCATTTCTCCGTAGCCTTTTTGTGCCCCGTTTAGCGGGGTTTGCTCTTGCACCGAAAGGATTTGCACCTCCACTTCTTTTATCGCTTCGGTGTAGTAATCCAACCCGACCGGGATGAGAGAGGCGCGTTTGGCTTCCAGGTTGAGGGATTGGACGTAGTATTGTTGGGCTTCGTGTAAGTACACGGCTTGGGGGTGAACCATCCAGTGTGCCGATTCCAGGTCAATTTCTCCGATGATGCGCGGGGCACTGCCGCCTTCTTCGGCTTGCAGGACAACCGTCTCCGGCGAGGCGGAGCGCAGCGAAACCCCTGCCGCCGGGTAGGAATCCGACATCCAAAAATAGCGGTCTTGCGAGAAGTGCGCCTCGCCGTTTTGGGTGAGGAAGTCTAAAAACTCGTCCACGTTTTCGCCGCCAAAATATTCGCCTTTGGCAAAGGGCAGTTCAAAGGCGGCGCAGCGCAGATGGTTGAGCAAAATGAGCAGGTGATTGGGGTTAATCAACGCCTGTTCTGGCGAGCGCCCCAAAATATACTCCGGGTGATGCGCCAAAAACTGGTCCAGGGGGTTGGCGCTTGCCACCAACAGAGCAGCCGAGGGCAAACTGCCCCGCCCGGCACGCCCGGCTTGCTGGCGCAGGCTGGCAACCGAGCCGGGGTAGCCGACCAAAATGGCGGCGCTCAACCCGCCAATATCAATCCCCAACTCCAGGGCGTTGGTCGCCACGACCAGGCGCACCGCCCCGCTGCGTAAACCCTGCTCAATTTCGCGGCGCTGCGAGGGCAGGTAGCCAGAGCGATACCCTCGCACGGCTCCGCCGCCCGTCCCCAGCTGAGTCAGCAACATCTCCACCCCGCGCCGCGAGCGGGCAAACACCACCGTTTGCGCTCCCGCGTCCAGGGCATCTTTTGCCAGGCGGGCGGCTTCCGAGGCGGCTCCCTTGCGAAGCCCCAGCGCTTCGTTTATCACCGGCGGGTTATACAGGGCAAAAACCCGCTCACCCCGTGCCGCGCCATCTTCTTCCACCAGGGTACAGGGAGAATGTATAAGGGCTTGCGCCAGTTCTGCCGGGTTGCCAATGGTGGCGGAGGTGAGCAAAAACTGTGGGTTTGCCCCGTAAAATGCCGCCACACGCTTCAATCTTCGCACCACGTTGGCAACATGCGAGCCAAACACCCCCCGGTAGGTGTGCATTTCGTCCAGCACCACAAAACGCAAGCGGGCAAAAAACGCCGCCCACCCGGCATGGTGAGGCAAAATGCCGGTGTGGAGCATATCCGGGTTGCTAAAAACCAACTGCGCCTCTTTGCGAATTTGCGCCCTTTGCCCCTGCGGGGTATCGCCATCATAAATGGCGCATTTTGCCTGCTCAAACCAACTTCGCAGCCCAGAAAGTTGGTCTTGCGCGAGGGCTTTGGTGGGGAAGAGATACAAAGCCCTCGTCTCGGCATCTTCCTGCAAGCGGGCAAGGATGGGCAGGTGATAGGCAAGAGTCTTCCCGGAGGCGGTTCCCGTTGCCAAAACGACATTCTCTCCCCTTTGGGCTGCCTCCCAAGCCTGCGCCTGATGCCCGTACAAGGAGCGGATTCCTGCCCTTTGCAGGGCATCCCTCAGGGCGGGGGGCAGCGCCGGGGGCAGGGGATGCAGGTCGGCGGGGCGGGCGGGCTGGGTTTGCCAGACGCTGAAACAGCCCTCGTTGAGCGGGTTATCCTTCCAGTACGAAAGCAGGCGCTTTACCGACATCGTTTTTATAACCGCGCCAGCAGAGCCAGAACATCTTGTACATAAAGGAAGAGTAAGGGCAGGCAAAAGAGCCAGCCCACCAGGCGCTGCCCCAGAGGCGGCCGAGATTGC
>DYNS01000283.1 GCA_020720965.1 Anaerolinea sp.
ACACGGACTCAACCCTCGCCTCATCCCCGCCCCGCTGGCAGCCCAATCCTTCAAAGTCTACGCCTCCGCCCTCACTCAACTCAACCTGGATAGGCACAACCGCGTCTCCACCACCGATACCCGCCTCATCCGCCGCATTGTGCGCGATGCCCGCGAGCGCGGCTACACCGCCCAAGACACCATCCGCCGCTGGGAATCGGTCCGGCGCGGCGAAAAACGCCACATCTTCCCCTACCAGGAAAACGCAGACATTATGTTCAACTCCGCCCTGGTGTACGAACTCTCCGCCCTCAAACCCCTGGCAGAGCCTCTTCTGCGCCAGGTTCCGCACAACACCCCGGAATTTGTGGAAACCAAACGCCTGCTGGCATTTTTAGACTGGTTCGAGCCGGTAGAGTTGGAACAAATTCCAGACAACTCCATCCTGCGCGAGTTTGTCGGCGGCTCCATCCTCAAACACTTTAAGGTTTGGGGCGGTTAAAACAAAAACCCCTCCCCGGCAGGGGAGGGGCTAACCTGCTCATAAACTTCCGCGCCGCAGGCGATACAACCACACCGAGCGCAGGCTCGCCAGCGTAACGGTGAAAAACAGCATGATGATAAAAGAAAAATCGAAGACCGGCTTCGCCTGATAAAACAAATAAATTGCCACCAGGTGAACCAAATCGCCAAAGAGCAGGGCTTCCACTGCCGGGGCGAGCATCCGGTTATCGTTTTGGGGCAAAATCCGCAGCACAAAATATGTCAGCACCCACAGCAACACCCCGTACCACCGAATCAGTTCCAGCGGCACAGGCGCAACCGAATCGCTGGCGAACTGGGCAACAAAGGCGGCAGGCGCAGCCAGGCACAAAAGCCCGGTGCCAAAATTCAACACCACCGCTTCAAAAATAAGCACACCGCGCATAAAACGTTGGTAAGTCATGCCGAAACCTCCGCGAACAAGATAAAATTCCCTACACACAAGCCCCCCATTATACAAGTCAAACCCCTTTTTTGGATGAAAATGGACAAACCCACCTCCCTCCTCAACCTGCCGTTATGGGTGCAAGCCTCCCGCCCCAAAACCCTGCCCGCCGCCGCCGCGCCTGTTCTCGTTGCCCTGGCATTCGCCTGGCGGGATGATGTCTTCCACCCTGGCGCGGCGCTGGCTACCCTGCTCATTTCCCTGCTGATGCAAATTGGCGCAAACTTCGCCAACGACCTCTTCGACCACGAGCGCGGCGCAGATACCGCCGAAAGGCTGGGACCCACCCGCGTCACCGCCTCCGGGCTTATCAGCCCCGCCCAAATGCGCTGGGGTACGGCGCTGGTCTTTGGGCTGGCGATTCTGCTGGGGGTGTATCTCATCTCCCTGCGCGGATGGGTGGTGCTGGCATTGGGGCTTGGCATTTTGCTGGCGGCGCTTGCCTACACCGGCGGACCCTTCCCCTATGGCTATTACGCCCTGGGAGATGTGTTTGTATTCCTTTCCTTTGGTTTGGCGGCGGTAGTTGGCACCTACTTTGCCCTCTCCGACAGCGCCCCGGCTGGCATTTGGTGGGCGGCGACCCCCATTGGGTTGCTCATTGTCAATATTTTGGTGGTCAACAACACCCGCGATATTCCTACCGACAAGGTTGCCAACAAGCGCACCCTGGCGGTTTTGCTGGGGCGCAAAGCCATGCAGGTGGAGTATCTGGCTTGTTTGGTGGGCGCGTATCTCGTGCCGGTTGGCATGTCCCTGACCGGGCTAAGCTCCTGGGGCGGGCTGCTGACTCTGCTTTCTTTGCCGCAGGCGGTTGCGGTGTACCGGGAGTTTACCCGCTCGGAGGGGCGGGCGTTAAACAAAACCCTGGCAGGCACGGCACAGTTGGCGCTGGTTTTTGCCCTGCTCTTTGCGCTGGGGATTTTGCTCTAACTGACGTATTGCCACCTGCACAACCAACGCTCCAACCGGTCTACGGCAAAGTACATCATCAACCCCAACAGGCTCATCGCAATCACCCCGGCATACATTGCCGGGTAGTTTAGCAGGGTGCTACCCTGAAAGTAGATGTAATAGCCCAACCCGCGTGTGGTGGCGAACAGTTCCGCAATGTAGAGGACGGCAACCGCCGTCCCTACGCTTTGGCGCAGGGCGGTGAAGATGGCGGGCAGGCTGGCAGGCAGATATACAAACCAGAACAGGGCTTTGCGCCCCGCGCCCAAACTCCGCACCGATTCAATCAACTCCGGGCGCAGGCTGGCTGCCTGGTCCCGTACCAGCACCAGAATTTGAAAAAACAAGATGATGAAGATGATGGTTATCTTTGCCACATCTCCAATGCCAAAAAAGAGCAAAATGACCGGCACAAAGACCACTTTGGGGATGGGGTAAAGCAGGTACACAAAGGGGGAAAAGAAACGGTGCAGGCGTTGCGATTGTCCCAGCGCCAACCCGGCAGGCGCGGCGGCGAGGACTGCCAAAATTGTCCCGGCGGCAACCCGCCACAGGCTGATGAGGAAATGCCCCAACAGGTCGCCGCTTGTCAGGTCTTGCCAGAAAACCATCAGCACCCGGTGAGGAGTGGGCAAAATGGGCAGGTTTACCAGCCAGGCAGAAAACTGCCAGAGCAGAATTAAAAGCCCGGCGGCGAGGAACAGGTCGCGGCGGCGAATCTCTTTCATTCTTCCCCTTTCATTTGCTCGCGCAGGGTTTGGCACATTGCCAGGTGGGCTGGGCTTTCGCGGTATTCTGGCAAGCCCGCCCCAGGGTTGGATAGGATGCGTGAGTTGGGGGCTTTGCCCAAAAGCAGAATCTTTTGCCCTAGCAGGGCGGCTTCTTCGATGGCGTGGGTGACGAGGAGCAGGGTAAGCCCATGCTCGGCGGCAAGTTCCAGGGTGAGGGCTTGCAGGTTCTCGCGGGTGGGGGCATCCAACGAGGAGAAGGGTTCGTCCATCAGGAGTAAATCGGGTTGCAGCGCCAGGGTGCGGGCAATGGCGGTGCGCTGACGTTGCCCGCCGGAGAGTTGAGCGGGGTATTGCCCGGCGACCGGGGTGAGCCCCAGCCGATGAAGCCACCAATCCACCGGTTTGGCGGCGGGCGTTTGGCTGCCTCGCGGGGCGTGAACACCATCTGCCCCGTAAAAGGAGCGCAGGCGCAAGCCCAGGGCGATATTCTCGCGCACGGTTGCCCAGGGCAGCAAGCCATACTCTTGCAAGATAAGCCCGGTTTGGGGGCGGGGACGTTTGAGCGGTTCGCCGTCAATTTGAATTGTGCCGGAGGTGGGAAATTTGAGCCCGGCGAGGAGATATAGCAGGGTTGTTTTGCCGCAGCCGGAAGAGCCGAGGATTGCCCAGGTTTCGCCGCGCTGAATTTGCCAGTGAAAGTCTTGCAAAAGGGGAGCGCCACGCGGGTAGGCAAAAGTGAGGGATTGAATGTTTATCATAAGCAAAGTGACAGTCACCGGGGTGTCAGGTTGGAGGCGTTGGAAGGGGGATGGGCGCAAGGTTTTGCCTTGCGTTATTCAAGATGGCGGGGTTCAGTTAATAAATAAATGCCATCCAATATTTGTCTTACCCGATGTTCTGACACCTTGCCAATAAATTCTCCAAGTTGTGATTTGTTTACAGTGAAGATTTGCGAAACCAAAACAACACTTTGTTTGGGTAAATCGCCTTCGCCTTGTTCCAGTAATACATTTCCTGGTGCTTGTGCTCGCTTTATATTGGAGGTTAAAGCGCAGACAATTACCGTATTGATTTTGCTGGCGTTGAATACGTTGTTTTGAACGACAATATGCGGATGACTATAACCTGGCTCTGAACCATCTGGTCCCCCCAACTCTACCCAGTAAATTTCACCTTGAGTAATTACCATTCACCCTCCACAAGTTTGCGATGCTGGCTGCGCATTTTGGAGAGCAGGACTTTTTCATTTTGGTCAGGTTCGTCAGAATATGCCTGATTAATCTCATCCAATAGAATCTTATTCTGGTGATTTTTGACAAAAGTTTCAATTGCCAGCCCAAAAAGGTGACTGCGGGACATGTGGAGCTGTTGTGCAAGGTCTTCAGCCTGCTCGAACAATGTTTTTTGG
>DYNS01000284.1 GCA_020720965.1 Anaerolinea sp.
TTGTGCTGGATTGTGGAACTTCTTGCTTTCCTGATTCTATTCGGGAACAACTCTATTAAAGGTCATAAAAAATTCTCCAAGGTTAGTTGCCCTGCCAATGGCGGGCTTCGTCGAGCAGGATGGCAAAATTGGGTAGCGGTACAAAATTGGCAATGGTGTTGCCAGAGCCAAAGGCAAAGCGCCCGTTGACCATGCCAGTATTCAGAATTTCGCGCAGGTACACGCGCAGTTCGGCTTCGGGCAGGGTGGCGAGTTTGTCCATATCCACGCCGCCCAGCAGGGCAACCCGCTCGCCATAGCGGGCTTTGAACTCCACCGCCGGCAGGATGACATCCTGAAAGGAGTGAAACCCGTCAATTTTGACCACGTCAATCAGGTCATCCATCACCGAAGGCGATTTTTTGTACAAATTGCCGCAGCTGTGAATGAAAAAGGGTTTACCGTGCGCGTGCGCGAGAGCAGCATATTTTGTCAGCCAGGGAAAAAGGAGACGGCGCAGGTCGGCGGGGGAAATCATGGTTCCGGTTTTGAAGCCCATATCGTCTGCATGAAAAATGCCGCCGACTGCCTCCAGCCCAATGACCGAGGCGTAGTAATCGTAGACAACCTGCCCCCAACGGTTAAAGACAGATTCCACCAGCTGCGGGTCATCGCTCATCAGGTAGAACAGCCCCTCGTAGCCGAGCAGGTACTCGAAAATATTCTCGAACAGGATGGCGGAGACGGTCATCTTCATCCCAGCGGGAAGGTGACGGGCAACCATCTCAAAGGTTTCGGGGGCGGCGTAGATTTTGTCCCAGGGGAAGGCTTCGTAATCGGCGCGGGATTTGATGAGCGCGCCAGATTCATCTACCCAGTCGCGGGTTCCGCGGGATTGGTCGGCGGTATCTTCGGCGCGGCGGATTTTCCCTGCCGGGTTGTTGACCCAAACGGGCCAAATCGGCACAAAGTCGTAGCCCAGGCGATGGTACAGGTTCACCAATTGACGGTAATAGCGCTCGTCTGGTTTATCGGGCGCGTAAACGCCGCGCGGCAATGACCAGGGTTCAGCCAGGTAGGTCTCCTGAATGGCTTGCAGCACTTCCGGGTCAATGCCCATTTCCACAATGTGAACGCGGCGCGGGGCTTGTTCGCCCTTGAGAACGCGCACCAGTTCGGCAAAATTTGGGGTGGGATGTTCGAGCAGCAGGTCTGGCATCGGGTTAGATAACCTCCAGGTCGTTGAGAGTGGGCAGGGCGGGGAAGGGGGCGTGCGGTTCGGTCTGATACCAGAAAGCGGTCGAGGCGATGTCGTCCTGACGCGGCAGAAAACGCCCCTTGCCCTCCAACGGGGAACGCCAGCCTAAATCCTGAATGGTGACGCGCAAATCCTGCTGAAAGCGAATCGGGTCGAGGACGTGCCAGCGGTACAAACCAAACCGCTGCTGCGACTGGTACAAGCCATCCGGTTGGATAACTTGCGGCAGCCCTAGGAAAGGCGTGGAATAGAGACCATACTGCCCCTGCGGGTGTTCAAAATTCCATGCGCCGCCAAAATAATCTTCGGTGCCGGTTCCGCAGAGGGTGGGCCACTCGGCATCACCATCCAGGTAGAATTTGATTTCGCCTTCGCCCCACCAGCCGTTGTTATTCACGCCCCAGGCGAGGTAAGCGCCGACATAATGCCCCTGACCGCACACCCCATCCAGCAGGGTATGCACGTCCAGCGGGCGCACCGGGTTGCTGCGCCGCCATTGGGCATGGAAATAGGCTTCCTCCGGCGGGACTTCTGTCAGGGTGTAGTCAATCTGGTAGTAAAAATCCGGGGCGGGTTCGGGGGCGAGGTTTTCGAGGGTGATGCGGGCGCTTTGTCGAAAGGGCATCTGCCAGTAGGAATTGAATCCGCCTGCCGGGTTGACCGCCACCGGCAGGGAATTCACGTTACAACGCACACCCCAGCCGTTGCAGAAAAAATCCCCCAGCGGGACTTCCACCGAGGGCGTGGGTTCGTCATCCCAGTAAAAGCGCAAAACCAGCCGCCGCCAAAGCGAAGGGTGAGTCGTTATCCAGATGTGTTGAATTGCCCCGGAGCCGCGAATCTCCGCCAGGGTGACAGTTTCCCTCGCCCCGATGTGGATACTGGGCGAGATTTTCCAGCCCTGCCCCAACTCGCGGGCGACCACCTCGCCGTTGCCGCTGGTTGCCATGCCACCCCGGCCTTTTTCGCCGGTCGGGTTTTCGGCGCTGATGGAGCGGGTGAGGGCGCTGGAAAGGCGGGAGAGATTGCCCAAACTGATGCCAAGTCCGTTGAATGAATCGTTCATGGTTTTATGCCTCGTCTATGGAAAATGCCAGGCGATATTCCAGCGCCTGCCCCGGCTGGAGCATGACCAGGGTTCCCCGCTCCCGTTCGGCGGCTCTGCCCGCTACCCGGCAATTGGCGGGTTCGACCCCCAAAACATGAATCCCCTCGCCCGGCATGTGCCACTGCACCAGTTCCGGTAGGTTTTTTGTCTCCCATTCCAGCCGCGCAGAGAGGGACAAATACGGGTTCTGGATGGAAACTGCCGCCCAGCCTTCGTGCAGGGCTAAATCTTCGTGGTAGTAAACGCGCTCGCTAAAGTTGGCTTGAGGCGCGTGCCAGGCCGAAAAACTATCGAGCGGCAAACCGGGTTCCCGCGCCAGCACCCGCCGGGAGGGGAAGTGGATTTGGCTGGTTTCATCCAGCAGGGGAAAGCCAAAGTTGAAGTGGTAAAGCAGCATGTGCGGCGCGGGTTCAAAACCGCTGTTTTCCACCGTATCGCAAAGTTCGATTTTGTTTTGCCCCACCCAACTGCGGATTTCCCGGCGCAGGCGCAGGCAAGCGCCAAAAATGCGGGTTTCCTGCATCTCGCCGCGCACGGTTAAGCGGCATTCGTCCCCCTGCCATTGGCTTTCGGCGCAGACCTGGCGCGCCGGGGTGTGATGGACGCGCCCATGCAAGCCCAACATTTCGCCGCTGTCGCTGCCAGGGGAGCCGGCCTGAGTCAAGCCGCAGGTCATCAGCAAACCTCCGGCGGCGGTTCGCAGCCAGCCGAGGGATTGGTCATCGTAATATGCCGGGTGCGCCTCGCCGTTGGGCGAAAGCCAGCAGAGCGGAATTCCGTTGAACTCCGCCAGACCAATATCCAGCCCGCGTGAGGGCAGGACGGTGTACGTCAGCCCTGCACCCGTCCGCACCTGAATCTGTTCCACACCCGCTTCGGGTCCCTCGCTCAGGGTGGAGCGGCGCAAACCTGCCACCTGCTCCATCCGTCCCAGGCGAGATTCCAATTCCCGGCGCGTCCAGTTACGCCCGTAAAGTTTCATTCTTCGGCAATCTCCGGCAGGCGGCGGATGCGCGGGTCGGTGAAGTAGTCGCTTTCATCGCGGCTGGTGCTGGAGAATTCCGAGACAATCGCGCCCTCGTCTCCGGCTTGGAACCAGTGCAGGGTGTTGGATGGAATCGTGTACTGCTCGCCGGGGTTGAGGGTTATCTCGTGGAAAACGGTGTAGTAGGCTTCACTCCCGGCAGGGGGTTGACCGCTGAACCCGGCAGTTGCCTGCCCTTCCACATACAACCAGACCCTCCCCCAGCGGCAGCGGAAGGTTTCCATCTTGCCCGCGCTGCCTGCCACATCCGGGTGACGGTGTTCCGGGCAGGTCTGGCGCGGGAAAAGAATCAGCTCTTTGGCGCAGTAGCGCTCGGTGTTGATGTAAGTCACCAGTTCCAGCCCGGTTTTTTCCAACTCACCCAAGCCAAACTCGGCAACTTCAATGTTTTCGCGCTCGGCGGGGGTCAACACAATTCCGGCGCGGCTGAGCATGTGCGCGGCGCGTTCCTGCGCCTGCTGCGTTTGGTGACGGGTGATCGTCATGGCTGCTCCTTTTGCAAATGCAGGGCTTGCTCCACGGAATACCCGGCGTGGGCAACCCGAATCAGTTGGCGCATCAGATGCTCGGGGTCGGGGGCTTTGGTAACGTTGCGCCCCAGCAAACAGCCCGAACAGCCCGCAGTGAGTCCATCCGCAAAAAGTTGCAAAACATCCTGGTCGG
>DYNS01000285.1 GCA_020720965.1 Anaerolinea sp.
CGCAATGAAGGCGGGCTGGCAGGCTGGATGTCCTTCGCCATGCAAGCCTCCTTCGGTCAGGACCCCAGCCTCTCCATGGTGGACGGAAAATATGTCGCATCCTTCAATAACCCCAGCATGGTCAAAGCCTTCACGCTCTGGAAAGAACTCTACGATGCCGGTTACATGCCCACCAGCCTGGCTTGGGGAAATGTCCCGCAGGTGCAGGATTTCTCTGCTGGCAAAGTCGTCATGACCATTGCCGATGGCGGTACCCTGTCTTGGATGAACGACAACATGGGCTCCTTCCCCGGCGTTGAAAAATTCGACCTGAGCGATGTCGGCGTTGGTCGTCTGCCAGATGGCGGCGGCAACGGTTCTTTGGGCGGCGGCAATATGTGGATGTACAACGCCAACGCCACCCCAGAAAGCCTTAGCGCAGCCGTTGCCTGGAACCTGTGGCGCGACTTTGACCTGGCTGCCTACGAGCAAGACCTGAAAATCCGCTCCGAATCCGGCGCTGTGATTGGCTACCCCGAAGTACAGATTTTTGGCGGCGAATATGGCGCTCAACGTGCCGAGATTTTGGCGAAATATGCCAATGCCCCCACTGAAAACTATGCCAACTACAACGAAAGTGCAGTCGTTGTCATGGGCGAACCCGCCGTCAAAGCCAACGAAATGAAAGATGCCCTCGGCTTGGCGCTCCAAACCATTCTCACCACCAAAGACGCAGACGTGCAGGCCATTTTGGATGCAGCCGTTGCCACATTCCAGGAAACTGTTCTGGATGTAATGGAATAGCTTTTAGACCTATTGTTTTGGCAGGGATTGGTTAGTTCCAATCCCTGCCAAAGGACTTAAATGGGATTGCCAATGAACACAGACACTACCCAACCAACCGCATCAAAAACGCTGCTTCATTGGTTTTACAGCGCTAAAAACAATCTCATTGCCTACCTTTTTCTTTTACCAGCCCTCCTCATCTTTTCTTTTTTCTCATGGTATCCCATCATCCGCGGCTTGATTCTCAGTTTTCAAAAAGTGAATCTCATCGACCCACCGGTTTGGAACGGCATCCAAAATTTTCGTCTGCTCTTTCTCGACCCCAGCCTGGCGGTTGCCTGGAAAAATGCCGCCTACTACACCTTTCTCGGCTTGCTGATTGGCTATTTTGTCCCGCTCATTCTGGCAGTCTTAATTAACGATGTTCAGCACGGCAAGAGCTTTTTCCGGTTGGCGTTTTATCTACCCGTCATCCTGCCGCCCATGGCAACCCTGATTTTGTGGAAAATGGGCTTATACAACTCGGATTGGGGTCTGCTCAACATGGGACTCAAATCTTTGGGGCTGGAGCGCATCCTTTGGTTGGATTCTAAACAATGGGCAATGCCCTCGCTGGTCATTTTCTCCACCTGGGCAAATGCCGGGGGGACCGTCCTCATTTACCTGGCAGCTTTGCAAGGAGTCCCCGCCCACCTGTACGATGCCGCCGAAATTGACGGGGCAAACCTTTGGCAGCGCTTTCTCAACATCACCCTGCCCCAAATTCGCGGGGTGATGCTCATCATGTTTGTCTTGCAGATTATCGGAACCATGCAGGTTTTTACCGAACCGTTTGTGATGACCGGCGGCGGTCCCGCCAATGCCACCCTGACCATTATCATGCTCATCTACCGTCAGGCATTTAGTTATGGCAACTATGGCGTTGCCAGCGCCCTGGGCTTTCTGCTCTTTGTGGTACTGGTTCTCTTCTCCGGTCTGTATTTATGGCTGACGCGCAAATTCGCCCAATAAACCGAGGCTTCCTTCCATGAAAAAACTCTTCTCCCGCAAGACCTCCGCCCAACCCGCCAACAATTTCGACTCTGCTACGCGCGGCTTACTCTCCCCCATGGAAATGCGCTCCAAGCCAGCCAAACTGGCTTACTGGTTGATTTTTGCCATTTTATTGGCTTCCACCTTTACCTGCATTTTTCCGGTGTACTGGATGTACACCGGCGGCCTAAAAACCCCCATCGGGCTGCTTCAGTTTCCTCCAGAACTCTTCCCTAAAATTCCCCTTTGGGAGAATTACCTGCGCTCCTGGAATGACCTTAATTTTCCGCTTTATTTTGGCAACACATTGGGATTGGCTTTTGGTTCCTGGGTCTTGCAAATTCTCATTTCCACCACTGCCGCTTATTCTCTCTCCAAACTCAAACCGGTTTTCGGCAATGTCATCCTGTTTATGTTTTTGGCAACGCTCATGGTTCCTTCCATGGCTTACTTCATTCCCCAATATCTCACCATCGTTAAAGTCCCGCTGATTAACCTGGCTGGGATTCCAGCCTGGCTTTACAAATGGCTGCCCGGCGGATTGGCTTTCAACGTTTTACCCGACGGCAGCGTGACCCTGCTCGACTCGTGGTGGGGCGTTTGGCTGCCGCAAGCCGCCTCTGCCTTCAATATTTTTGTGATGAAAAGCTTCTTCGATGAAATTCCCCAAGACCTCATCGACGCCGCCCGCATGGACGGAGCCAGTTCCATCCAAGTCTTAACGAAAATCATTCTGCCGCTTTCTGGTCCGGTGTTGGCTGTCATCACCATCTTCACCGTCATCGGCTCGTGGAAAGATTTCTTCTGGCCCTATCTGGTGCTGATGGGACGTGAAGACCTGACCCCCATCATGGTTGCCCTCTTTCGCCTGACCAATGTCCAATCCTACCCTCAGCCGCTCAACATCGTCATGGCGGGGCTTGCGATTGCCAGCACTCCCCCGATTATTCTCTTCCTAATCTTCCAAAAACAAATCATGCGTGGCATCGTCCTAACCGGTCTCAAGGGATAAAATAGATTGGGCAGGCGGCGGGTTGCCTGAACCACCCATCCCATCCAGGAGTTTACAATGCACACCGACACCCCTAGCGCCGAAAATAAAACCGTTTTTGTCATCCCGCACACCCATTGGGACCGCGAATGGTACGCTCCTTTTCAACTCTTTCGCATCCGGCTTGTTCATTTGATGGATAACCTACTCAACTTGCTGGAACGCGACCCAGACTATACTCACTTTAACCTGGATGGGCAGACCATTGTCCTCAAAGACTATCTGGAAATCCGCCCGGAGAAACGCCCCCTGCTGGAAAAACTGATTCAGCAGCGGCGGATTGGTGTTGGTCCCTGGTTCGTTCTGCCAGATGAATTCCTCGTCAGCGGGGAATCTCTGGTGCGTAATCTACTGCTTGGGCATCGCATTGCCGCCGAATTTGGGCACGTCCAAAAAGTGGGCTACATCCCCGATACCTTCGGGCATATTGCCCAGCTTCCCCAAATCCTGCAAGGCTTCAACATTCCCTACGCCATGCACTTTCGCGGCTTGGAAGAAGGCGACCTTTAAATCCGAATTGTGGTGGCAAGCGCCGGATGGCAGCCGCGTTTTACTGCGTCATCTGCCCACCGATTTGGGCTACGTAAACGCTTCGGCGCTTGCGCTGGAAATCCCCGCCGCCGCCGCCGACCTGCAATCCATCGCCCGCTATGAGACTCGCCGCGCCTCCACCTCCGTTTTGCTGGCGCTCAATGGCGTTGACCATACCCCCGCCCGCGAAGAACTGCCAGAAATTATCTGCCAAGCCAATGCCCTCGCGCAGGGTCAGTATCAATTTATCCAAGCCTCGTTGGAAGACTACTTTGCCGCCCTCACCGCTGCCATTGGCGAAAACAAGCTCCAAACCGTCTACGGCGAATTGCGCGATACCAACCGCACCCCAGGGCGCGGAATGCGGGTTTTGCCGCACATTCTCTCTGCCCGCATCTACAACAAACTTCAAAATGAACGCGCCCAAACCCTGCTGGAGCGTTGGGCTGAACCCTGGTCTGCCATTTTGTGGACTCAAGGACGCGCCTACCCCGCCGCTTTTTTGTGGAAAGCCTGGGAATGGCTGCTGGAAAATCATCCCCACGACTCCATTGGCGGGTGCAGTGTGGACGCCGTTCACGAACAGATGGAAACCCGTTTTGCCTGGGCTACCGAAATTGGCAGCGAAGTCACCGCCGAAAACTTTCAACACCTCGCCAACCAAATTG
>DYNS01000606.1 GCA_020720965.1 Anaerolinea sp.
GCCCCAGGCTGGGTCTCTGGCAGTCCCGCCGCCCCCAGCAGCGGACGAACCTCCTTCGGCGGCAAAAGCCCGCTGACGGGTGGAATCAAAGAAGCCAACTCTGGCGGGCTTTCCAGCCAGAAAATTGCCAAACTACGCCTTGCCGCTATCATCATCGAAGGTATGCCCAAGGGCGGCAAATGGTACAGCATCTTCATCAACAAGGACGGCGTTAAGTTTGAAGAAGCCGGCGACCTGATGGGCAAGGGCATGTACGAAGTGGATAAATTGATGTGGGAGAAGTATCCCAACAAGCCCGCCGTCATCGGCGTGGGACCTGCGGGCGAGATGAAACTTTCCAATGCGGGTATTTCAATCAACGACCCCGAAAATGGACCTGGTCGCTACGCAGGGCGCGGCGGATTGGGCGCAGTCTGGGGCGCGCGCGGAATCAAAGTGATGATTGTGGACGACACAGGCGCCCCCGGCGTGGAAATTGCCAACAACGACCTCTTTGTTGAAGGGCGCAAGAAACTGACCGCCGCCATGCAAGCTCACGACCTGACTAAAAAAGACGGCGGCTTGTGGTCATTCGGCACTAACGTTTTGATGAACATTCTCAACGAAGCGGGCGGCTTGCCTTCTCGTGGTTTTAGTTCGGGACAGTTTGAAGGTGCGGCAAAAATTTCAGGTGAAGCAGTCGCCGAGAATATCGAAAAGCGCGGCGGCGTTGGCGCAAAACATCATGCCTGCCATCCTGGCTGCATCATGCAATGCTCCAGCATTTACACCCACGAAGACGGCTCGGCGTTTGTCTCTTCCATCGAATACGAAACCGCCTGGTCGTTGGGCGCCAACTGCGGCATTGATGACATCGAGTACATTGCGCAGGCAACTTGGGAATGCAACGATATTGGTCTCGACACCATCGAAGCGGGCAACGCGATTGCCATGACGATGGAAGGCGGCTATCTCCAGTTTGGCGACAAGGCTGGCGCGCTCAAGACCTTCGACGAAATCCGCAAGGGAACCCCGCTCGGACGCGTGTTGGGGCAGGGAACCGAAGCGACCGCCAAAGCCTTTGGCGTGTATCGCATTCCCACCGTCAAGGGACAATCCATGCCTGCCTACGAACCGCGCGCCATCAAAGGCATCGGCGTGACCTACGCCACCACCCCGATGGGCGC
>DYNS01000286.1 GCA_020720965.1 Anaerolinea sp.
GTCCAGGTCGCCATACACGGCGGCGGAGGAGGCAAAAACCACCCGTCTCACCCCGGCTTTGCGGGCGGCTTCCAGTAGCACTTCTGTTCCGCGCTGATTGATGTCAAAGCAGGTAAGGGGGTCTTCCATGCTTTGCGGCACCGAGACGAATGCCGCCTCGTGAAAGATGACTTCCATCCCTTGCACGGCTTGGGCGGCGGTTTGCGGGTCGCGGATGTCGCCTTCCATAATTTCCGCGTCCAAATCTGCCAGGTTTTCGCGCTTGCCGCTGGAGAAGTTATCCAACACCCGCACAAAATCGCCCTGCTGTAGCAGGGCGCGGACAATGTGCGAGCCGATGAACCCGGCGCCGCCGGTGACAAGATATTTTTTCATAGTTTTAGCGTCCTTTTCTGCCAAGCATCGTCCCTATCGTGCGGAGCATGATGACAATATCCATGACGATGGAACGGTGCTTGATGTAATACAAATCGTACTCCAGTTTGATGGAGGTATCTTCTACGGTGGCGGCGTAGCCATAATTGACCTGCGCCCAGCCGCTAAGCCCCGGTTTTACCAGCAAACGCGCCCGGTAAAAGGGAATCTCCTGCTGAAAGGTGGCCACCCATTGCGCCCTCTCGGCGCGGGGACCAACCAGGCTCATCTCGCCGTGCAAAACATTCCAAAACTGCGGAAATTCATCCAACCGGGTGACGCGCAGAAAATTGCCCACCCTGGTAATGCGCGGGTCGTTTTTGCCTGCCATTTCGGCTTTGCCGCTTTTCTCGGCATCCTGGCGCATGGTGCGGAATTTGACGATTTTGAATTCGCGCCCGCCCTTGCCCAGCCTTTCCTGCCAGTAAAAAATAGGAAAGCCCGTCTCCAGCACAATGGCAACGCCGATGAAGGGTAGCAACACCAGCAAAATGACCAAGCCCACTGCGCCGCCCAGCACATCCAAAAAGCGTTTGCCAATCTCGTAAAAGCCGCCAGAGCGGGCTTCATCCACAAAAGACCGAATCACCCAATCCGATTCCAGGTGATGAATGGGAACCCGTCCGGTAATTTCTTCGTACACGGTTGGCATCCGCACCACTTCCACGCCCTTTTCCTGGGCATCCAACAACGCCTGAAAAGTCTGTCCGCGCATTTCCCCGGTGATGGAGACGATAATATCGCTCACGTTCATCTCTTCCACCAGGCGAAGCAGTTTATCGCTCCCGGCAAAGACTCGAAAACCCTCCACCTCTTTGCCAATTTTCTGCGGGTCATCGTCAATGTAACCCAACAGGGTAAAAGGGGCGGGTTTGGCAACCCGGTACAACTCTGCCATGGTGCGCCCGTTGCCGCCTGCGCCAATCACCAGGGCGCGGCGATTTTGTCCCTGGGTTTTATACAGTCGAATGTACAGCCTGCGCCACAGCAGGGTAAGGAAAATGACCAGGATGAGGAAACCCGCCACCGCGCGGCGATTAATCAGTTCCGGGTTATCTGCCACAAAGTACAGCAACAGGTAGGCAATCCCACCCAGCAGGGCAGCCACCCCCACGCTTCGCATTGTCCGCCGCCAACTAGCAGCCTGGTGAACATCGTACATATCAAAAAGCAGAGCCATCCACGCCAATGGCAGAAGGTAGTACCAGACATCTACCCGCAATTGAAAAAAGAGAAAAGAAAAAGAAAGCCAGGGGTCTGCCACAGACCAGATGTAAATACCGCCCAGTAACGCCAAATAACCAGCCGCGAGGTCGCCCAAAATGAGCAGACTGCGCTGTTCTGCAAAACTTAACCGTAAACGGGGTTTGGGTAACTCAGAAGCCATGCTCAAACCTTCTTAAAACCTAAAGAACTCCATAAAAATCCACTGCCCCATGCAAGGTGCATGACGGCAATGGCAAGCGGCAAGCCCAAAACAAGCCAGGCATCCTGGCGTTGTCTCGCCGTTTTAAGGGCAGCCAGAGAAAGCAAACCCAAATATACCAGAACTTGCCCGCCCAACGCCCCCCAGAACAAAGGCGCAACCAGCCCTAAACCTGCCCAACCTGCCAGGCTAAGGACAAACAAGGGCGGCAGCGCCTGTCGCCAACGCAGGGTTGCCGGGTAACGCCTCAGCATTTTCCACTTCCAGAATCCATAACGCCAATATTGCCTTGCCAGTTCTTTCAGGTTGGCGCGTGCAAAATATTCCGATTCAATCGCCGGGTCGAACCAGATTTTCCTGCCGCTTTGGCGGATTCGGGCGTTAAATTCATAATCTTCATTGGAAAGAAGGGATTCGTCAAACCCGCCAATTTCCTCCGTTAAACTGCGTTTCCAAGCCCCAAACGGGACTGTATCCACCACTGCGGCTTGTTTGCCGTGTCGATAGAGCGCATCCCCCACCCCCAGCGGGTGCGAGGCGGCTGCGGCAATTGCTCGCGCCACCCAGGTTTGCGCCCCTGGCAAAATCTTCCATACCCCGCCCACATTTGCGCCCAAACCGGCTTGCAATGCCAATACCGATTTTTCCACATAATCGGCGGCGGGGCGGGAATGACCATCCAGCCGCAGGATAATCTCGCCCTGCGAGGCGGCGATGGCGCGGTTTAACCCGGCGGGGATGGTGCGGGAGTCGTTATCAATCACCTGCACCCGCAGGGCAGGGTGTTCGCGTTCAAACCGGGCAATCACCTCCCGTGTCCGGTCGCTGGAATGACCATCGGCGATGGTCACATCCAGGTCGTTTAGCGGGTAGGTTTGCTTAAAAAGCGCATCCAACAAGGCGTGGATGCGTTTTTCTTCGTTGTAACAGGGGATGATGACGGAAACGGTGGGCAAGGGGTTCTAACCTCCCGGCAAGAATACCGAAAATACGCTGCCGCTGCCGGGGGCGCTGCGGAGGCTCATTTTACCACCGTGCGCCCGCACCACTTCCCGCGCAATGGAAAGCCCCAGCCCTGCGCCGTGCCTTTTGCCAGAGCGGGAGGCGTCTGCCTGGTAAAAACGTTCAAAGACCTGGGTTTGCGCTTCGGGGGCAATTCCCATGCCAGTATCTTCCACCTCCACACAAACGCCCTTTCCCTCGGCGCTTGCCCGCAGGTGAATGGAGCCGCCCGGCGGGGTAAATTTGAGGGCGTTATCTACCAGGTTGTTGAATACCTGCGCCAGCCGGTCGCCATCCCCAAAAACGAGGGGCAGGTCTTGGGCTTGCAGGTCTAGCGAGATTTTCTTTTCGGTGGCTTGCAAAGAGAACCTTGCCAAAACCGCTTCCAGCAGGGTTTTCAGGGGCAGGGGGTCGCGTTTCAGGTCGGCGATTCCGGCATCCAGCCGCGCCAGGTCTAACAGGCTGAGCGCCATGCGGTAGATGCGGTTGGCTTCGTCAAAAATAATTTGGGCGGCTTGCTTTTGGGCTTCCGGGGTTTGGGCTGTGCCATCCAGCAGAGCTTGCGAAAAGCCCTGAATGGAGGTGAGGGGGGTTTTTATCTCATGCGAAACATTGGCGACAAAGTCTCTTTGGGCTTTTTGGCTTGCCTGCACTCGTGCCGTCATCTGATTAAACGCGCGGACGAGTTCCTGCACTTCCTGGGGTCCCTGGGCGGGCAGGGGTTGCGGAGCGCCCTCGCCGGGGAATTCTCTGGCGGCGTTGACCAGGCTTTGCAGGGGGTCTGCCACCCAACGCGCCACCCAATATGCCAGCCCAAGCGCCAGCAGCAAGGCGGCGGAACCGCCTATCAGCAGGGGGGGCATGAGTTCATCGGTTAAAAAACTCCACACTTCCGCTTTGGGGCGGGGGGCGGCGCAAACCAGGATGTTGCCGTTTTCCAGCTTTTTGGCTTTGAAGAGCCAGGCAGTTCCATCTTCGGCGTAAGCGGTTTGGGAGAGGCGTATCAGCCGGGAGGTATCCAGCGCGGAGGCGGTTTCGGCTTGCGAATCTGCCAGCAGGCTGCGGCGGGAGGAAAGCAGAATCAGGCGCACATCCAACTCTTTTCCCAATTGTCGCAGGCGGGTTTGCAGGCGTTCTTCTGGCAGGTCAGACCATTCCTCCTGCCTTGCCAGCAGGAGGGTTTGTATGGCGGCG
>DYNS01000287.1 GCA_020720965.1 Anaerolinea sp.
GTGTGGCGGGGGCGGTGATGCAAACCAATCTGCGTAACCCGCTGGCTTCGCCCTCCACCCTCGGCATTTCCAATGCTGCCGCCTTTGGCGCAAACCTGGCAATCATCTTTTTCGGCGCGGGGACGATTCACAGCAATACGCAGGACGCTGTTTTCATCGCCAATCCCTACTCTGTCACCCTGAGCGCCTTTGTTTTTTCGATGCTCGCCATGTTCCTGATTCTCGCCCTTGCCCGCCTGCGCGGATTTTCACCCGAATCGGTGGTGCTGGCAGGGGTGGCGTTTGGTTCGCTCTTCTCTGCCGCATCCACTCTCATTCAATACTTTGCCGAGGATGTGCAGGTGGCGGCGATGGTCTTTTGGACATTTGGCGACCTGGGTCGGGTTGCCTGGCAGGAGGTTGGGCTGCTTGCCATCCTCACCCTGGGCGCATTCCTTTACTTTTTGTTTCACCGTTGGGATTACAACGCTCTGGATAGCGGCGAGGACACTGCCCAAAGCTTGGGCGTGCCGGTGGAGCAGATTCGCTTTCGCAGCATGTTGGCGGCTTCTCTCATCACGGCGGTTTCGGTTTCGTTTACCGGCATCATCGGCTTCATCGGGCTGATTGCCCCGCAGATGATGCGCCGCGTGCTGGGCGTTGACCACCGCTTTCTCATCCCCGCCTCCGCCATCAGCGGCGCGGCATTGTTACTATTTGCGGATACAGTCGCCCGCACCCTCGTTTCACCGGTCGTTCTGCCGGTGGGGGCAATCACCTCCTTTTTTGGTGCGCCCCTCTTCCTTTTCCTTTTGGCGAAAGGCTACACCCGGCGATGATTCTCAGCGTTCAGAACCTTCAATTTCACTATCCTCACCACCCCGTGCTCAAAAACGCCAGTTTTACGCTGGAAAAAGGCGAACTGTTGGCAATTTTGGGCGCCAACGGAACCGGCAAAACCACCCTGCTAAAGTGTCTCAACCGAGTGCTCAAACCCCAGGCTGGCAGCGTGCTTCTGGACGATGAACCGGTTGCCAGCCTCAGCCGCAACGCCCTCGCCCAGCGCATGGGATACGTGGAACAGCAGCGCTCCGGCTCGCGTGCCACCGTTTTCAACGCCGTTTTGTTAGGGCGCAAGCCCTACATCCAGTGGGACGTAACCCCAACCGACCTGCAAATCGCCGCCCAGGCGCTGGAAACCCTCGGCATGGGCGACTACGCCCTGCGCTTTCTCGATGAGCTGAGCGGCGGCGAACTGCAAAAAGTGGTCATTGCCCGCGCCTTGGCGCAGCAGCCCGAAGTCCTGTTGATGGACGAACCCACCAGCAGCCTGGATTTGAAAAACCAGTTGGAAGTCCTGCGCCTGATTCGCGCCATCACCCGCGAGCGCGGCATCGCCGCCATCGTCACCATCCACGACCTGAACCTGGCTCTGCGCTTCGCCGACCGTTTTCTCCTGCTTCAGGACGGAGTCGTCTTTGCCGCGGGCGGCGCAGAAGTGATGACCCCCGAAAACATCCAGACCGTCTATGGCGTGCCTGTCACGCTGGCGCGTCATAACGGCTGCCAGGTTGTGATTCCCTTGTAATCCCAATTTTTTCAAAGGAGAATTTCCCATGAAACAACGTTTGTCTGTTCTTTTGCTCTTGCTGGCGCTGATTCTTTCCGCCTGCGCCCCGGCAGCCACGCCGGGCGCAGCCTCAACAGGCCTCACCCTCACCGATGCCCTCGGTCGCACCGTCAGCCTGCCCGCTGCCGCCAAACGGGTAGTCGCCATTGGTCCCGGCGCGCTGCGGCTGTACGTTTACGCCGGAAACTTGGAGTATGTGGTTGGCGTGGAGGAAATGGAAACCGGCGATGTGAGCGGCAAACCCTACATGCTCGCCAACCCCAACCTGGCAAAACTCCCCATCATTGGCTTGGGCGGTCCCAACAACGCCCCCGCCCCTGAGAAACTGCTGACCGTGACCCCGGATGTTATCTTCAGCACCTACGCCACCGATGCGGCGGCTGCCGATGAACTCCAGGCGCAGACCGGCGTTCCGGTCGTGGCGCTCAGTTATGGCGGGTTTGGGGTCACGCCCATCTTCGGGCAGGAGATTCAAACATCCCTGCGGCTGATTGGCTTGGCAACCGCCCAAACCGAAAAAGCGGAGAAAGTCATCACCTTTTTGCAAAACGCCCAGGCAGACCTGAACCGCCGCACCTCAAACATTCCCCCCGAACAGCAGCCCTCCGTTTATGTGGGCAGCTTGGGCGCAAAGGGCGCTCACGGAATCGAAAGCACCCAGGCGCAATACGCCCTTCTCCAAGCCATTCACGCCCACAACGTGGCGGACGAAACCGGCAAAACCGGCGCACTGATGATAGACCGCGAAAAACTTCTCGCCTGGAACCCCAAAATTATCTTTATAGACCTGTTTGGCTACCCCACCCTGCAAGAAGATTATCTCCAAAACCCGAACTTTTACCAGGCTCTGGCAGCCGTGCAAAACGGACAGGTTTATTCGCAGCTGCCTTACAATTCCTACTCGACCAACATCGACACCGCCATTGCCGATGCCTACTTCCTCGGCAAAATCATCTACCCCGCAGCCTTCGCCGATGTTGACCCTGCCCAAAAAGCCGATGAAATCTACCAGGCTTTGCTCGGCAAGTCGCTTTACGCCGTGATGGAGCAAAAATTTGGCGGTTTTAGGGCGCTTTCGCTGGGCGAATAACCCTCAGGGCAAAGCCGCCCCGCTGAGTAAACGCAGCCCAATCTCCTCCGCCAAAGCCCGATTTTCCGACTCCAGAACCACAACCGCCGCGAGTGGAACTCCCTGCCAATGGGAAGTTGTGCCGCCGGTAAACCAACTCACCTCCCCGCTGTAGCCTGTCCACCGCCAAAAAAGGCTGTTTTCCGTCTTTAGCCTTTCCACCGTGCGGGCAGCGCCCTCGGCGGGGAGGCAGTTTTGGGCGCTTTGGTCGGCATTCAACACCACCGAACCCTGGTGCGGCGTAAGGACGGAAAGCGCAATCTGCGCGGCGGGGCAGACCCCCGCATGGCTCAGCGCGGCGGCTGCCATCCCCGCCTGCAACGGGCTGATTCTTAAATCCGTTGCGTTGGCGGGGCTAACGGGCGCAACCGGCAGCGGCAGAGCGGGGGCAAGGTCCCAGCCCAGGGCGCGGAAGAGAGCCGCTTCTTCCTCCGGGTTGAGGGAACTGCGTCCGTACTTCGCCAGCGCAAAGGGCGTAAAAATTGCTTTCGGGTCGTATAAGCCCTGGGTTGCCCGGTTCAACAAAGGTGCCGATTCGTCACTCCCCAGGGCGCTGCCCAGGTCGTCCAGCAGGTTTGCGTCATACCAGGGGTGCGAAGCCATTGCCAAAATTTCGCCGGTTTGGGCATTCAGCAAAACCGCCGCGCCCGTCTCCTCCCCCAAAGCCGAATCGGCGATGCGTTGCAGGGCAATATCCAGGCTCAGATGAACATCCAACCCTGGCGGGGGCTGCCCATACAACAGGCGCTCCCACTCAATTTCCAGGCGCGGAATGCCCTGCAAGCCGCGCAGGTAGGCATCCAGGCTTTCTTCCAGTCCGGCTTGTCCATAGACGGGATGCGTATAACCAGTAACAGGGGAGAGTTCCGGCACGAGGTAAGCGCGGGAATAGTTTCCCGCCTGTCCCTGGGTGATGGTGATGGGTGCGCCGTTGCGGTCCAGCAGTCTTCCGCGTGGCACATACCGGTCGGCAATGGTGCGGCGCGGGTTATCGGTGCGGGCGAGCAGGTCTTCTGCCCGCCAAACCGCCCACCAGCCAGCTGCCAGGGCGCAAAAGCCCAGCCCCACCCACAACAGGGCGGCAATGTGCAGGTAGGGGCGGGGTTGGGGCAGGGAGGCGGGTTCTTCGTCTTGTTCGTTGCTGGTTTGCAGCAAAATGAGCAGGGCAAGGAGGTGTTTTTATATCATCTATACCCGGGGCAAACTTGCGCCATGGCAATAAACTGCTGCCAAAGGCACAAAAAGAGCAACATAAAGGCTATAGCCGAGGAGGATGCCGAATT
>DYNS01000607.1 GCA_020720965.1 Anaerolinea sp.
GCCGACCATGACCGCTTCCTCGCCGCCACCAGTCACCTGCCGTTTTTGATTTCCTCTGCGCTGGCTTTGGCAACCCCGCCCGAAGTGACTCCCTTCGTTGGACCTGGCTTCAAATCCACCAGCCGCCTCGCAGGCACATCCGCTTCGATGATGTTGGGCGTCCTGCAATCCAACCGCGAGAATGTGCTAAACGCAATTCACGCCATGCAAACCCAACTGGCAGAAATAGAATCCGCCCTCGCCGCCGAAGACTTCGCCGAACTCGAAGCCCTGCTCAACGAAGCGCGGAAAAAATATCAATCCTTCATGCAATAAAAAATTCTGCATTCTTCATTCTTCATTCTGCATTCATGAAAATCTCCCCCATCCCTCATCCTCTCTCCGCCACCGTCCGCGTCCCTGGCTCCAAATCCCTGACTAACCGCGCCCTGCTCATCGCGTCCCTCGCCAACGGAACCACCCACCTCACCAACGCCCTCTTCTCTGACGACTCGCGCTACTTCGCCAAAGCCCTGCAAACCCTC
The DNA here is from genome assembly GCA_020720965.1 of Anaerolinea sp. GTDB lineage: Bacteria > Chloroflexota > Anaerolineae > Anaerolineales > Villigracilaceae > UBA5195. Next base: position 525 of record DYNS01000607.1, read on the forward strand.
GGCTTTGATGTCCAATTGGATGAAACCAATCACGAAATGACGGTCACAGGCTTGGGTGGAAAAATCCCCGCGCAAAAAGCGGAACTCTTCATCGGCAACGCAGGCACAGCCGCCAGATTCCTCTCCGCATTTCTCACGCTGGGACACGGCGAATATATTTTAGATGGCGAGCCGCGCATGAGAGAACGTCCGATTGGTGATTTGGTTGATTCACTTACCGAACTTGGCGCAAAAATTGAACCCGTTGAACGTTTAACGCCCGCCCTGAGCAAAGTCGAAGGGTTAAACGTTAAACAGCAACTCTGTCCCCCTGTGAAGATTACCGCCTCTGGCTTGCCTGGCGGAAAAACATCTATCGCTGGCGATATTTCCTCTCAATTCTTATCCGCTCTGCTGATGGTTGCCCCCTACGCCCAATCACCTATCGAAATCGAACTCACCACCGACCTCAACTCCAAGCCTTATGTGGACATGACCATCGCCATCATGCAAGACTTCGGCGTGGAGATAAAACGCAACGGCTACTCACAATTTACTGTTTCCCCTTCTCACTTCTCACCTTTTACTTCCTACCCCATCGAATCCGACGCCTCCGCCGCCTCCTACTTCTTCGCCGCCCCCGCCATCTGCGGCGG
>DYNS01000288.1 GCA_020720965.1 Anaerolinea sp.
AAAGTCGGCAGGCGGGTGGCGATGTGCTGAGGCAGGAAGGCGGCTTCTAGCGTGGGGTCAATGGTGGGGGTGGTGAGGGGCGTGGGGGTGGGGGGAGGTTCCACAATCGGCAGGTTGGCGGCAGGGGAGAGATTGACGAGCGGGGCATAGACCCAGCCGATGTTGCCGGGAATGCCTGGGTAGCGAATCTGAATCCAATCGCCGCCCGGAGAGCGCCCAATGGCAGGGGCAATTTCGGAAGGCAGCATAACGCCAATCGCCGGGTAAAAGTAAGAGCTGGGACCGGAGCGGATGTTAATTTGTTCGGAGTAGGTGACGGTGATATATGCCCCGATGGAAGTGCTGGTTACAGTCGGCACGGAGCCGGTTGGCTGTTGCGCCGCAACTTTTTGCGGCAGGGGGACGTTAAGTAGGAATGCAAATAAGAGAATCGGCACAAAAAGAGTAAAAATGGGCTTAAGAGCAGAACGCATTGGCTCACCTGATGTCAAAATTTAAGCGAAGGTGATTATAATCGAAACTATGGAACAAAAAATTTACCACGGAAACCTGAAACCGCAGGATGTAGCCGAGGCGCTTTTGGCGCATTTTAACCGGGGCAATTTTCGCACTCAGATTGTGGGCAGCGGAAAAAGCGTCAAAGTGCAAATTGCCACCCGGCAGGGCGCGATGAGCGGTGGGCAGACCGCCGTCACCGTGCAAATTGAGCAGTTGGAAGACGGCGTAGTCGTCAGCGTGGGGCAGCAAGCCTGGTTGGGGGTTGCCGCCAGCATGGGGCAAACCGTCATCGCCACCCTGATGAACCCCTGGAATTTGCTGGAACGCCTGGACGATATTGCCCAGGATATTGAAAGCCTGCAAGTTAACGAGGCGGTTTGGCAGGTCGCCGCCAGGGTTGCCAAAACCAACCGTGCCAGCACCCAAATTGCAGAGCGTTTGCAGCGAGTGACCTGTGACTACTGCAACACCGCCAACCCGGTTGGGACGGGCAGTTGCATGGCTTGTGGCGCTCCGCTGGGCAATTCTCAGCCGCGAACCTGCCCGGCTTGCGGATATGTGGTTCTGCGGGGTGAGCGCAACTGCCCGCATTGTTCCAAACCCATCCCATTTTAGAAGACTGTAAAGGAAACCCAAGCCATGACAAAAATCGCGTTAGACGCAATGGGCAGCGATGAACACCCTCTGCCGGATGTGCAAGGAGCGGTAATGGCGGCAAAAGAATATGGCGTGGAGGTCATCCTGGTGGGTGATGAAGCCAGGCTCGCGCCCGTTCTCGCCGCCCAAAATCCCGGAAACCTGCCCCTGCGGATTGTCCATGCCCCAGAAGTGCTGACCATGGAAGACAAAGGCGTTGCCCTGGCACTGAAAGCCCGCCGCCCCAACGCCAAAAATTCGATGGCTGTGGGAATAGACCTGGTGAAAAACGGCGAAGCGGATGCTTTTGTCAGCGCGGGGAACACCGGCGCGGCAATGGCAACCGCCTACTTTCGGTTGGGTGTGCTGGAAGGGGTGGATTTGCCCGCCCTGGCTCCGCTCTTCCCCACCGCTACCGGAACCTGCGTGGTGCTGGATATTGGCGCAAACCCGGAAGTAAAACCGGAAAATCTGTATCAGTTTGCCATTATGGGTAGCATTTACGCCCAAAAGGTGCGGGGTATCGCCAACCCCAAAGTTGGGCTTATTTCCAACGGAGAGGAAGAAGGCAAGGGGAATCACAACGTCAAAGAGGCTACTCCCCTGCTAAAAAACGGCAACATCAATTTTTACGGCAACGTGGAAGGCAAGGAAGTGATTGGCGGCGCAGTGGATGTGGCGGTAACGGATGGCTTTACCGGTAACGTGATGCTCAAATCTTCTGAGGCAGTAGCTAAACTGATTGTGGACAAAATTAAAGAAACCATTAAAACCGGGGGACCCCTCGCCATGCTGGGCGGGATATTGGTCAAACCGGCGCTTTCCAAAATTAAAAAACTGCTCGACCCCAGCGAGGAGGGAGCCGCGCCCCTGTTGGGTGTAAACGGCTTGGTCTTCATAGGTCACGGGCGCTCGGATGCGTTGGCGATTAAGAACGCCATTCGGGTTGCCAAACAAGCCGCCGAGGCAAAAGTGCTGCAAGCCATGCGAGAAGGCATCGCCGAAAGCATGAAGAAGTAACCCCACACCTGCGCCTTGATGGGCGCAGGTTTTATTTTGGGGCAGGTATAATTGCGGCATCTTACTCATCGAGGAACCCATGAAAATACTCAGCAACGAGAAAACCATTAAACGCAACATTAAAGTCGGTCAATACACCACCCTCACCGCCCTCGTCATCCTGGCGGCTGGCATGGTCACATCCTTTACCATGCCAGAGCAGTTTTACCTGCCATTTGCCGCTCTCTTCGTGGGATTCATCCTCTCCCAAATTGGCATTTACTTTGGCAACCGCTGGGGACGCCGCCCCCGCACCGATGAACGCATCACCGCCGCGCTGAAGGGAATGACCCACGAGTACACCCTTTACCACTACCTCACCCCCGTCAGCCACCTGCTGGTGGGACCTGCCGGGGTATGGGTTATCGAACCTTACCATCAACGCGGAACCATCACCTACGAAAAAAATCAGTGGAAGCAAAAAGGCGGCGGCTTTATGCTGGCATACCTCAAGCTATTCGCTCAAGAGGGCTTGGGCAGACCGGATTTGGAAACCCAAACCGACCTGGAGAGCCTTCGCGCCGCGCTGAAAAAAGTCCTGCCAGAAGCGGAACTCCCCACCCTTAACGCCGTGCTGGTTTTCTACGACCCCCGCGCCGACCTCCAAGCCGAAAACGCTCCCCTGCCGACCCTGAAGATACAAAACCTGAAAGAACATCTTCGCAAAGCCGCCAAGCAGAATCCCCTACCGACGGCGCAAATGCAAAAAATCCTGCAAGCCCTACCACAGGAAAGCGTGGAATAAAAACGGAAACGGCGCACCCTCTCAGATGCGCCGTTTTGATTTAAGAAAGCCGGTCTGCGTCACCCGCCCGCCGCAACCGTTCCTTTTTTGCGCCAGTCGGAAATGGCAAAGGGCAGGTACAGCAACAGGGTGAGAATCATCCCCAGGGCTTCGATATAGAGAATGTAGTAGGGCCAAGGCGGGAGCATATCCAACACGCTGGCAGTGGCGGGTTTGTGGGCAATAAAAAGGTAATTGCTACCCAGCCAAAGATTGATGAAAAAGATAACGACCATATACAGGTTCATCCCCACCAACACCCGCACAAGAGACTTCCAGGTGGGGCGAAAACCTTCCACCACCGTCAGGTAAAGGGCAGTGGAGACAATCAGCCCATGAGAGATAAAGGTCTGAACAGCGCGAAAGTGCGGAAAACCGTAAATGCCCACATCCGGGGTAAGAAGAGCCTGCAAAGCCCCGGCAATGCCCATAAAATAAGAAAATTCATAAATACGGTAGTTTTTCGTCACCAAAGCCACCCCACCCAGCCACACCAAAGCAGAGCAGACATGCAAAGGCAACATAAGGCGAAGGTCCCAGATGCCCCAATAGGCATACCAGAGATGATAAGCCAGTTCGTTGAGCCACAGCGAAAGCGCCATCGCCCAACGCACCCGCGCTTTCACCGTCTCGGAGGCACTGCGAAACGAAAACAGAAAAAAGTTGAAGAGAACAATCAGCCCCAGAACCAGCAAGTGAGCGGTATCGAACAGCACAAATGCTCCGCCGTCATATTCATACGAGAAGAGATTCATGGTTCACCTCCTTTTGGCTAGCAAAAAACAACGATAAAAGGGTTATACCAAAAAGCCGCAGCACATTCAACCCGCCTGGCTCAATTGCTTCCACGCCCCCACCCAGGGCACGCCCAGGCGATGCCCGGCAGGGATTTGAACCTTGTCCAACTTTTGGGCAATCAAAATCATCGTACCCGCCACCGCGCCCCAGTCATCCGCCAGAAGAGCGGCTTTCATTTTGGCGGCATACTGCCCCGCCCAAAGCCAATCCGGCAGAAATAGCAATCGAGACCGCGAACAACCT
>DYNS01000289.1 GCA_020720965.1 Anaerolinea sp.
GTTCTTTTGCCCGGCTTGGTCAATACACACCACCACTTTTACCAGACTCTTACCCGCAACATCCCCGCCGCACAGGATGCCAACCTGTTTAACTGGCTCAAGACCCTTTACCCCATTTGGGCACGCCTGCAACCGGCAGATATTTACACCTCCACCCAAACCGCACTGGCAGAACTTGCCCTCAGTGGCTGCACCACCGCCTCCGACCATCTATATCTCTTCCCCAACGGCTCCAAACTGGATGATGAAATTGAAGCGGCTCTCGCCCTGGGGCTGCGTTTGCACGCCTCGCGCGGTTCCATGTCCCTGGGCGAATCGCAAGGCGGACTCCCCCCGGATTCCGTCACCGATTCCGAGGAGAAAATCCTGGCGGATAGCGAGCGCCTCATTCAGCGCTACCACGACCCTAAACCGGGTTCCATGACCCAAATCGTCCTCGCACCCTGCTCGCCCTTCAGCGTCACGGGTCAGTTGATGAAAGACTCCGCCGCCCTGGCGCGGCAGTACGGCGTTCACCTGCACACTCACCTGGCAGAGACGGAGGACGAAGAGCAATTCTGCCTGCAAAAATTTGGCTACCGCCCGGTAGGGTACATGGAATCGGTGGACTGGGTGGGTGGGGATGTCTGGTTTGCTCATTCGGTGTATGTCAACCCCCAGGAGATAGACGTGTACGCCAAACACAACTGCGGCGTGGCGCACTGCCCCACCTCCAACATGCGTTTGGCATCTGGCATTGCCCCCATTAAGGAATTTCTCGCCGCCGGGGTGAACGTGGGCTTGGGTGTGGATGGCTCTGCCAGCAACGATGGCTCTCACCTGTTGGCGGAGGTGCGTCAGGCAATGTTGCTCTCGCGGGTGCGGGATGGAATTACCGGATTCTCCCTTTCCAACGACCCTGCTCGCAAACTGATGACCGCCCGCGAAGCCCTGCGCCTGGGAACAAGAGGCGGAGCAGCCGTCTTGGGGCGCGCCGACCTGGGCAGCCTGGAAGTGGGCAAATGCGCCGATTTTTACGCCGTCCGTTTAGACTCGTTAGATTTGGCAGGCGGCGCAGTTCACGACCCGGTGGCGGCAGTCGTTTTTTGTCAGCCTCGCCGGGTGGATTACACCGTTGTCGGCGGCAGATTCATTGTCCGCGAAGGGCAGTTGGTCACAGTCGAGGAACGCGACCTCGCGGCACGTCACAACCTTGCGGCGCGGCGGCTGGTGGAAGGCTGACAGGCTCAGGCATTTGCCATGTCGGCATTACGAGGAACGTTTCGTAAAAAATTTTCCGACATGGAGCTGGCTGAAATCAACATGATGGTATTGTCTTATTTAGCCCCGGTTCGGATGCCTTCCCGATGACCTATTCTCTCGCTTTTTATGTTCAGGTTGTTCATGCTCTCGATGAAATAGGTGCGCCGTACATGATAGTTGGTGCATTTGGCGGATTAGCCTGTGGACAGAACTTCTCGCCCGCGCCCGTGCCAACCAACAAAGCATTTAGAACTTTTCGCCGCAGACCGTACACTGCATATCCCGAAAGCCTTCTCGCGTAAGCGGCGTTTTGCACCTGGGGCAGCGCAAATAGAAAAAACCAACCAGCCCGGCAAGCGCCATTAACACCAGGAAAAGAGGCATAACCAGCGGAAAGTAAGGCTCCATTGCCTCTTTGCCAAACACGCCGAGCCCAATAATCAATACAGCCGCTCCTATCAAAAAGACAAGACCGACGATGACAAACACGAAATTTCGGGCAGCTCTTACGCTCATGCAAAACCTCCGTTTTTACTTTTTATTCTACAACGGCTTACCTATTCATGCACTATGCGTAAAAAAAAGATTCTTTACCAACTCACGGTGGAAGATTTCCAAAACGTAGCAGAAGAAATTTTGGAACGTCCGCTTACCGCCCAAGAGTTAAACGCCGTATCCGAAAAGGTTGCCGATACCCTCCCCTGGTACGATTTAATCTCAAACGCTGTGATGGAACTGATACCGTCTACCGAAACCCCAGCCGATACCCAAACCGATACTGGCACTGAAACTAATGACTAACGACTAACCCGGAGACCCATGCCCCACTTCCCCTTCCAACGCCTGCAAGCCGACCTCGCGGCGTTAATCGCCAAACTCCCCCCCGGCTCCCGCCTGCCCTCCGAACCAGACCTGGCAGCAGATTTAGGCGTAAGCCGTGCCACCCTGCGCGAAGCCATGCGAACCTTCGAGACCCAGGGACTCATCCGCCGCCGCCAGGGCGCCGGAACTTTTGTGGTGGGCAAACCCCCGGTCATGGAAGGCGGGCTGGAAATGCTGGAGAGTATGCTCACCCTTGCCCGCCGCACTCACCTGGACGTGGGACCTGGTCCCGTCTCGGTGGAAAAAATCTCCGCCGATGCCGACTGCGCCTCCGCCCTGGAACTGCCCCCCGGAACCCGACTCTTACGCATCGCCCGCACCATGCGCGCCGACCTGCGCCCGGTTGCCTACCTGGTAGACACCCTCCCCGAAGACGTTCTGCGCCCGGAAGAACTTACCAGCAAATTTACCGGCTCGGTACTGGATTACCTGCTTCAGCGTGGCGACCCGCTCACCTTCAGCCGCACCGAAATTACCGCCAGCAACGCCAGCGCCGAAGTGGCGAAAATGCTCGAAATCCAGCGCGGAGATGTCCTCCTTCAGTTCAGCGCCAAACTCTTCACCGCCAGCGGCAAAGTAGTAGATTACTCTCACAGTTACTTCGTCCCCGGCTACTTCAAATTCCACATCGTGCGAAAAGTGGCAGGCTAGCTACTCCCTGCCTTTGACTACCCAACAGGAGAAAATTATGGAAGATAAGGTTACAGAAATACAAAAACTCGTTGCCCAACATCAGCAAGACATCATCCAATTTATGCGCGACATTGTTGCCATCCCCAGCATGGATTCGCAACTGCAAGCAGTCGGCGAGCGCATTGCCGCCGAAATGACCAAACTCGGCTACGATGAAGTCCGCTTCGACAAGATGGGCAACATCTTGGGGCGCATCGGCAGCGGAAAGCGAGTCATCGTCTACGACTCGCACATCGACACCGTTGGCATCGGCGACCCCTCCGCCTGGGAGTGGGACCCGTTTATCGGCAAAGTCGAAGACGGCATCCTCTACGCTCGCGGCGCCTGTGACGAAAAAGGGAGCACTCCCGGTATGGTTTACGGGCTTGCCTTTGCCCGCGACCTGGGCTTGCTGCAAGGCTGGACAGCCTACTACTTTGGCAACATGGAAGAATGGTGTGACGGCATTGCCCCCAACACCTTTGTAGAAGTAGACCCCGCCATCCGCCCGGACTTTGTCGTCATTGGCGAGCCGACCAAAATGAACGTCTATCGCGGTCACAAAGGTCGCCTGGAAATGAAAGTCACTGCCAAAGGGCGTAGCGCCCACGCTGCCTCCAACCATCTCGGCGACAATGCCGTCTATAAACTCCTGCCGGTCATCGCCGGCATCCGCGACCTGGAGCCGCAATTGGGCGACCACCCCTTCCTCGGCCACGGCAAAATCACTGTCAGCGACATGACCGTCAAGACCCCCAGCATCAACGCCGTCCCAGACGAAGCCACCATCTTCATTGACCGGCGCATGACCTTTGGCGAAACCAAAGAAGCGGTGAAGAAACAGGTGGAAGATTTGATACCCGCCGAATTCAAAGACACCGTCAAAGTGGATGAACTCTTCTATGAAGAACCCTCCTACACTGGCTTCGTCTTCCCCGTCGATAAATATTTTCCCGCCTGGGCATACGAAGAAACCCACCCGCTGGTAGAAGCCGGTCAAAAAGCCCGCACCCTCATTGGGCTACCCCAAGCCCCCAGCGGCAAATGGAACTTTTCCACCAACGGCATCTACTGGGCTGGCAAAGCCGGAATCCCCGCCATTGGCTTTGGTCCTGGCGATGAAGAAACCGCTCACACCGTGCGAGACTCCGTCTCGCTGGCAGACATGGTGAAGGCGACCGAATTTTATGCCATATTACCAGGTCTGATAGTCGGATAGTC
>DYNS01000608.1 GCA_020720965.1 Anaerolinea sp.
GGGGGCGCAGGCGCTGAATATCATTCCAAATGCGAGAAGCAGCGCGAGCAGGGTTTGTAGTTTGTGTTTCATCTTCGGGTTTCTCCTTGTAAAAAGTCTAGGTGCGGTTTACGTTTCGCGGATGCGAGAACGGTATTGCTTTGTTATTCTTCCAGTTTATGGCAGTTGGCGCAGGAGTTTTCTGCGAACCCGGCATGGTTTTCGGGGCTGATGGGCGCGTAGCGGATGCCGGTGTCGTGGCAGGTCTTGCAGCAGTTCTCGCAAGCCATGTCCTTATGCCCAGGGCTGAGGGCGGGGGCGTTGACGGTGAGGCTGAGCATCACATCTACTGCGGCGTGCGGGGCGGAGACGATGACGTTTTGGTTGGCTGCCAGTTCGTTTTCTGCCACTTTGTCTGCGGTGAGGAAGTATTGGGCGTTTTCGTGGCAGGCGGTGCAGGAGGCGTTTTGCGGGGTGTTACGCTGAATGTTGTGGGGGGTGGCGTAAACCCAGGTGGGCGCTTTGTTAAAGTTGGGGAGAAGATTTTTGCCGTAGTATTCGTAACTATCTTCTGCCACCGGGACGTGCCGAACCGGGACGTAGTTGTAGGGGCGGTCTTCGCTGACGATAGGGTTGCGCCCGATGAAGAAGGTGGTGTAGGTTGCCTCGGTTTCAAAGTAGGGGTTGCCGCTCGTGTCGCTGACGGCGACATGGCAGCCGTCACAACTGGTGTAGGTGATGGAGTGGCATACCTGGCAGGAGAGGGTGTCGCTGTGCTGCTGGTGCATGGGGTTGTCGTCCTGCCCGGCGGCTGCGGTGGGGTGACAATCTACGCAGGCGGGGGTTTCTGCGCCATCGTAGCGATGGTCTGCCACTTCTTCGCTGGCAGTTCCGTGCAGTTCTGCGCCGCTGTGACATTTGACGCAGTTCATGCGCCCTTCGCGGAAGTGAACGTCACCGGGGAAGCCTTCGTTTTTGCCCAGGAATTCGTTGCCTACGCGGCTGCCGTGACAGGCGGTGCAGGAGCGGGTCATGGGCGGGGTTTTCTCAAAGACGTGCCCGCTGAATAAGCCGCCGCCAACGTTATCGGGTTGGTTTACGTGGCATTCTCCGCAGGTGGTGTGGCAGGTGGAGCAGTGGTTGCCGAACATCTCTTCCAACACGGGGGGGTCTTGTGGC
>DYNS01000609.1 GCA_020720965.1 Anaerolinea sp.
CTCCAGGTAGGTTTCGTTGGGCAGGGTTTGGGCGGCGGTTTCTTCCAGGGTTTTGCCAAAAACGCCCGCCCCGCCGGGGATTTCCCATTCCCCCTGCCCTGCCGGGGCGAGCAGGGTTTGCAGGGTTTCGCCCGCAAGCCGAAAGAGGATGACGCGCACAAAAAGGTGATAAGCAGTCACACCCGGATTATACCGGATGGCTTAAATGCAAACGGCGGCTGTCACAGCCGCCGTTTTTGGTTTTAGCCTTTGCCCACCGGCTGATACTGCTTCATCGCGTCTTCGCCGTAGAGTTTGCGGTGTACCCCGCTCAGGGCGCGGACTTGCTCGTAGGCGTGGTAGGAGGAGCGTACCAGCGGGTTCGATTCCACCCAGCGGAAGCCGATGCTGTAGCCGTATTCCCGCAGTTCGGTAAACTCTTCCATGGTGTAATAGCGACTGATGGGGTAGTGCTTTTTGCTGGGTTGGAGATATTGCCCAATGGTGAGGATGTCCACCCCCCAATCGCGCTGGTCGCGCATGACGGCTTTTACCTCTTCCATCTCTTCTCCCAGCCCGACCATGATTCCGCTTTTGGTGAGGACTTCCGGGTCCAGTTTTTTGGCGTTGCTCAGGGTGGCGGCTGCCCAGTCGTAGTTGTCCTGGGGTTGAATTTGTTTGAACAGGCGCGGAACAGTCTCCACGTTGTGATTGAGAATTTCCGGGCGGGCATCCATTACAATCTTCAGGGCTTCCAGCGAGCCTTTGAAGTCTGGGATGAGAACTTCGATGGAGCAGCCGGGCTGCAACTGCCGTATGCGCCGAATGACCATGGCAAAAATGGGCGCGCCGCCGTCTTTGCGCTCGTCCCGGTTGACGGAGGTGATGACGGCGTGCTTCAGGTTCATATCATGCACGGCTTGGGCAACCCGCTCCGGCTCCAGCCAATCCATGGGGCTGGGTCTGCCGTGTTTGATGTCGCAAAAGACGCAGGAGCGGGTGCAAACATCGCCCATCATCAAAAAGGTGGCGGTTCCGCTGCCCCAGCACTCGCCCAGGTTGGGGCACATGGCTTCTTCGCAAACGGTGTGCAGTTCTTTGGCGCGCATCAGTTGGTGCAGGCGCTCGTAGTTTTCGCCGCTAGGGGCGCGGACTTTTATCCATTGCGGGCGGCGCAG
>DYNS01000021.1 GCA_020720965.1 Anaerolinea sp.
GATGACGACTGTTTTTCCTACGCCTGCGCCACCGAAGATGCCGGTTTTACCGCCCTTGGTGAAGGGGGCGATCAGGTCGATGACTTTGATGCCGGTTTCAAAGATTTGTACGCCAGTGGATTGCTGGTCGAAGGTGGGGGCGGCGCGGTGAATGGGGTAATGGGCGGAAGCTTTCATTTCGCCTTTGCCGTCCACCGTTTCGCCCAACACGTTGAAGATGCGCCCCAAAGTATCCAGCCCAACCGGGACAAGGATGGGGGAACCGGTTGCGTGGGCTGCGACTCCGCGCTGTAAGCCGTCAGTCGAGTCCATGGCTACGGTACGAACCCAGCCATTGCCGAGGTGTTTCTGCACTTCCAAAATGAGGGCTTTTTTGTCTTCGCGCGGCACTTCGATTGCTTCAAAGACTTTCGGCAGGTTGCCATCTGGGAAAGCAACATCTACCACGCCACCTAAAATCTGAACTACACGTCCAGTCGAATTAGTCATTCTCTCCTCCAGCCTGTTGAGATGCCTGAGCAAGCGCTTCCGCGCCGCCAGCGATATCGAGCATGTCGTTGGTAATTACTTGTTGTCTTACTTTGTTGTATTGCAGTTGCAGGTCGCCCACCAGTTCGATGGCGTTATCGGTTGCGTTCCGCATGGCAACCATGCGAGCAGCGTGTTCCGAAGCGAGCGACTCTAAAATCGCCTGAAAGACTTGCAAAGCGGTGAAGCGCGGGATGATTTGGTCTAAAATTTCGCGCTCGGCGGGTTCGTAAATGTAAGCAGCAGAGACCTGACGGGTTTGCTCGAAGGCTTCCACCCGTCCTTCTCCGCTCTCCACTTCCAAAGGAAGCAGTTTTTTAACGGTGGGTTCCTGGCGTACCATGTTGACAAAGTCGGTATAAACCAGGTACACCTCGTCCACGTTGCCGCTCAGGTACTCATCCACTGCCAACCTGCCCACCGCAGAAACATCTGCAAAGGAGGGGGCGGCGGGAAGGTTGCTAAAATCTGCCATTACGTTCATGTGGCGGCGCAACAACAGGTCGCGCCCTTTGCGCCCAACTGCCAAAAATCGGGCGGGGGTTGCCCAGTTGGAGAATTTTCGCAGCACAAAGCGGATGAGGTTGGTGTTGTACGCGCCTGCCAGCCCTCTATCGCCGCTGACAACCACCACCAGGGTGTTTTTCACTTCCGGGCGGGCGGTGAGCAGAGGATGCAGGGTGGCACGCCCCGGCTGACCGGCAATGTGGGTAAGCACTTGCCAAGCTTTGGTGGCGTAAGGGCGGGTCCCCATGAGGGAGGAGATTGCCTTACGCACTTTGCTGGCGCTAACTGCCTGCAAGGCGCGGGTCACTTGCGATATATTTTTTACACTCCGAATTCGGAGCCGCATTTCTCTTGCGGAAGCCATCGAGTAGTCTCCTTGTCGCTAGTCGGACAGTCGGCTCGTCCTTAGGCTTGCCAGGTGGATTGGAAGGTGGAAAGGGCTTCGCGCAGCCGCTTTTCATTATCGGCGGTGATTTGGCGTTTTTCTACAATTTCTTTGCCAATTTCCGGGTAGGATTGGTCGAGGAATTTAATCACTTCGATTTCCCACTGACGCATTTTCTCCACCGGAACATCGTCTGCGTAGCCCTGAGTGCCTGCAAAAATGACCATCACCTGATGTTCCAGGGAGGCGGGGGCGTACTGGGGTTGTTTGAGAATTTCCTGCATCCGGCGACCACGATTCAGCTGCGATTGGGTGGATTTATCCAGGTCAGAGCCGAATTGGGCAAAGGCTGCCAGTTCGCGGTAGGCTGCCATATCCAGGCGCAAACGACCCGCAACCTGGCGCATGGCTTTGGTTTGGGCTGCGCCACCCACGCGGGAGACGGAGATACCCACGTTTACGGCGGGGCGAATGCCGGCATTGAAGAGGTTGGATTCCAGATAAATCTGGCCATCGGTGATGGAGATGACGTTGGTCGGAACGTAAGCGGAGACATCCCCCAGCAGGGTTTCGATGATGGGCAGAGCGGTGAGAGAGCCGCCAGTGTTGGCAACTTTGGCGGCTTTGAATCCTTCGCCTTTGGCTTTGGCGGCTTCTTTGGCATCGTGTTCTGCCATCGGTCCGCTGTAGACAATGCCGTCCAGGGCGGTTTCGGCTGTTGCTTCGCCGCTAAAGTCGTCTTTGACGACCGCATAATCAATCGAGAGGCGGGCGGCGCGTTCCAGCAGACGGGAGTGCAGGTAGAACAGGTCGCCGGGGTAGGCTTCGCGTCCGGGGGGGCGGCGCAGGAGCAAGGAAACCTGACGGTATGCCCACGCATGTTTGGAAAGGTCATCATAAACGACCAGGGCATCACGCCCGGTTTCCATAAATTCCTCACCCATGGCGCAGCCAGAGTAGGGAGCAATGTACTGCAAAGCAGCCGATTCGTCTGCGGCGGCGACAACGATGATGGTATGTTCCATGGCGCCGTGTTTTTCCAGCAGAGCTACGGTGCGGGCGATGGCGGCTTTCTTTTGCCCGATGGCAACATAAATGCAGATAACGCCTTTGCCTTTTTGGTTGATGATGGCGTCGATGGCAATGGCGGTTTTACCAGTTTGGCGGTCGCCGATGATGAGTTCGCGTTGCCCGCGTCCAACCGGAATCATCGCGTCGATGGCTTTGATACCGGTCTGAACCGGGGTATCCACATCCTGACGGGCGACAACGCCGGGGGCGATGCGCTCGATGGGGCGGTAACCGCTAAAGTTGATGGGACCTTTGCCGTCAATGGGTTCGCCGAGGGCATTTACCACGCGCCCGACCATTCCATCTCCGACCGGAACAGAGGCAATGCGCCCTGTGCCGCGCACGGTCATGCCTTCGGTCACTCCGGCATAATCGCCCATGATGATGACGCCCACGCTATTTTCTTCCAGGTTGAATGCTGTGCCGATAACGCCGTTTTCAAACCGCACCAGTTCCTGCGATTTGACGCTCGCCAAGCCTTTCACCCGCGCGATACCGTCACCGGCTTCTACGACTGTACCAACATCGCTTATGCTCACAACCGGTTCAAATGCATCAATCTGCTTTTGAAAATCGCTCGTGATTTGCTTAATCAGGTCTGACATTTCGCCTCCACCGTTGGGATAATTCGATGTTTCAACTTCGCCGCATGGCGCAACTTTTCACCTATATTTTAATGAGAAAATTGCCGTATCAGCGGCGGGCAGAACATTCCAATCATACCTGAAAGCAGGTTGATTGTCTAGTTCGTGAAAACGGGCGCACAGGCTGGGGTTGTTTAGGGCTTGGGCGGGCGCTGGTCTTCGGGGATGTCGCGGTAAACGCTTTCGTAAGGCTGAAAACCGCTGATAACAACCGTATCGTACAGGTTCGCCTGGTTCACCTGCACAACCGGCAAGAAGTATGCCTGCACAAAGCCCGTCTGGTTGGGCGTGTTGGTGAGTTCTGCCAGAGAAAATTGTTGCATCCCTTGCACGCTTTCACCGTTCAGAAGCGAATCCATCAACCCCACCGCTTTAGGGGCAAGGTCGCGGATGTCTTTGAAGATGGTGACGGAAAGTTCGCCCTTGACGATGCTGTTGCAACCGTCTGCGGTGGCATCCTGCCCGCTGACGGGGACAACCCCGGCAAGCCCTTGCGCCCGCATGGCTTCCAACGCGCCCAGGGCAGTTCCATCATTGGAGGCGAGAACAGCGTCTATGTCGTTGTTGGTGGCGGCGAGGATGTTTTCCATCAGTTTGAGGGCATTTGCCGGGTCCCAGTCATCCACCCACTGGTCGGCGACTACTTCGATTTTATCGGCGTAAGGCTCCAACGCTTCATCCTGCCCTTTGCGGAAGAGGATGGCGTTGTTATCGGTAGGCGAGCCGCCCAGTTTAACGAGGCGCAATTTTCCATTGACGGCGACATCCCAGTTTTCAATATCCACTGCCTGCATCAGTCCCTGCGCCTGTTGACGACCGACTTCGGTGTTGTCGAAGGACAGGTAGGCGGAAATTTTATCGGTCTTGACCAGGCGGTCGTAAGAGATGACCTTGACTCCGGCGGCGGCGGCTTTTTCCACAGCAGAAACGGCTTCGTCACCGTCTTCCGCCAGGATGATAAGCCCCCGAATCCCCTGAGAAACCATGTTTTCCACCTGGTCGTTTTGCAATTTCACGTCGTGGTTGGCTTCCTGCACCAGCACTTCGTAGCCTTTTTCTTCCAGCAGTTTTTGTATCAGTTCCGCTTCGGGTTTCCAGCGTTCAGTGGCGAAATCGGACATGGAGATGCCGACTTTGACCGGGGCGCTTTTTTCGGCGGCGCAAGCGCCCAAACTAACGGCGAACAGGCTAAGGAGCAGGCTGAAGGCAAAAAGGCGGGTGAATCTCATTTTCATGGTATTTCCTTTCCAATCGGGAAAATGGTTGCGATAGTTTATCCCTTTAGGAGGCAAAGTCAAGGCGTGGAATGAGTTTGCACGGTAAGGGCGGGGTTTTCGTTGTACACTTTTGGAAGTTGAAATTCACCCAAGGAGGCTTATGACATCTACCGGAAAAATTTTGTATGCCCTGCACTTTGCAGCACAAAAACACCGCGACCAGCGCCGCAAAGACAAGCAGCACTCGCCGTACATTAATCACCCCATTGCAGTTGCGCGTTTGTTGTGGGAGGTGGGGGGCATTGAAGAGGATACGACCATCATCGCCGCCCTGCTGCACGATACCATAGAAGATACACAAACCACCCCGGAGGAGATTCGCGCCCTGTTTGGGGAGGAGACGATGAGCATTGTGCAGGAGGTGACGGACGATAAATCTCTGCCCCCGGCGGTTCGCAAACGCTTGCAGGTGGAACATGCCCCGCATCTTTCCGCCCAAGCCAAAGCGATAAAGCTCGCCGACAAAATCAGCAATCTGCATGACCTGCTGGATAGCCCGCCGGTAAACTGGTCTGCTGCCCGCCAACAAGAATACCTGCTGTGGACGGAAGAAGTGGTGAACGGCTTGCGCGGAACCAACCCGGCGCTGGAAGCCCAATATGACAAGATTTTGCAAGATGGCAAAAAAAGCCTGGGGATGTAGCCCTCACCCCCACCCTCTACCACTGCGTGGCACACGTCCCGGTGGGAGAGGGGCTTTTTTCTCCCTTCCCCCACCGGGGGAAGGGCAGGGGATGAGGGCGTTTCCCTCCCTGTGTAGCCCATACGCCCTGCGCGGAGGCTTTTAGCCGCTATGGTATAATCTCCGGGCTAAATTTCAAACCCCTTTGTAAAAAGTTTAAGGAGCAATTATCTATGTCTGGACATAGCCATTGGGCGACCATTCGCCGCAAAAAAGGAGCCGCAGACGCAAAACGAGGCGCCATCTTCACCCGTCTGGCGCGAGAAATCGTCATGGCAGCCCGCCTCGGCGGCGGAGACCTGGGTTCCAACGTCCGCCTGCAACTGGCAGTGGAAAAAGCCCGCGCACAAAACATGCCCAAAGACAACATCGAAAGAGCCATTCGGCGCGGCACCGGCGATGACAAAGAAGGCGGCAGCATTGAAGAATTGACGATGGAAGGCTACGGTCCGCACGGCTCCGCCTTTATGGTAGAGTGCATGACCGACAACCGCAACCGCACCGTAGCAGACCTGCGCCACGCCTTTAGCAAAAACGGCGGCAACATGGCAGAACCCGGCGCGGTAGGCTGGCAATTCGAGCGCAAATCTTACTTTGCCTTCCCCGCCAGCCAACTCTCTTACGAAAAAGCCTTCGAGCTCGCCATCGAAGCCGGCGCGGATGACGTGCAGGAAGACGGCGAAAACATCGAAATCATCGCCCCGGTAGATGCCTTCAAAACCGTCACCGATGCCCTTCACAGCGTCAAAATCTCACCAGAAGATGCCGGTTTACGCCTGATTGCCAAGCAAGACCTGGAACTGGGCGTGGAAGAAACCCTGCAAGTGCTGCGCTTTGTAGAAGCCATTGAAGAACTGGATGACGTACAAAACGTTTATCATAATCTGAAACTTTCAGAAGAAGCCCTGGCTGCGCTGGAAGAAGAATAAAACCACAAGGGCGGCGCATGCGCCGCCCTTCCCTTTCCCCTCCCATGACCCTCGCCCTCGGCATTGACCCTGGAACCGCCACCACCGGCTACGGATTGGTGGAACAAAACACAGACGGCTCGCTGCAAGCCATCGCCTACGGCATCCTCTCCACCCCAAAAGACCTGCCCGCCCCAGAACGGCTGGATATGCTCTACCAGCAAATGAACGAAATCCTGCGTCAGTACCAGCCCCACAGCAGCGCGGTGGAAAAGCTCTTCTTCCAAAAAAACGTCAGCACTGCCCTGGCAGTCGGGCAAGCACGAGGAGTCATCCTGCTCTCTCTGGCGCAAGCCGGGCTCAACATCGCAGAATACACCCCCAACGAAGTCAAACAAGCCGTAGCCGGGTACGGCTCCGCCGAAAAACGGCAGGTACAAGAGATGGTACGCATCCTCCTCAACCTCCCCGGCATCCCGCGCCCAGACGATGCCGCAGACGCTCTCGCCATCGCCATCTGCCACCTCAACACCAACCGCTACTAACCCCAAAATTTTGATACAATAAAACTTGTGATAGCAACCCTGCGTGGCGAAATTACCCAACTGGAAGAAAACGCCCTCATTTTAGAAACCGGCGGCATCGGTTTGCGCGTCTTCCTCCCCAAACCCTTGCTTGCCAAACAACAAACTGGCGAGAGCATCCTCCTCCACACCCACCTCATCGTCCGAGAAAACGACCTCTCCCTCTACGGATTTGAAACCCCCGCCGACCGGCAATTCTTCCTGACTCTGTTGGGCGTGGACGGTGTGGGACCTAAAGTCGCCCTCTCCGTGCTTTCCACCCTGAACCTGGATACCGTACAAAGAGCCGTCTCCAGCGATGAAGCCGACCTCCTCAGCCGGGTGCCGGGCGTGGGCAAAAAAACCGCCCAAAAGATGCTGCTCTACCTCAAAGACCGCCTGAAACCCTCCAGCCAACTGGAAAAAATCGCCGCCCTCTCCGACACAGATTCGGAAGTCCTCGCTGCCCTCACCACCCTGGGCTACTCGGTCATCGAAGCCCAAACCGCCCTGCAATCCATCCCCAAAGACAGCCCCAACAACGTAGAAGAAAAATTACGCCTGGCGCTTGGCTATTTTCAATAGCCAAGCAGTTTGGCAACTCTAAAAAAATAAAATATGGAAACGATTAACCTCGTAACACATGCACAGCAAGCCCTGGAACGGGGAGATAAACATCTGGCGCACCAAATTCTCTCCGGCTTGGTGCAAAGAAACCCCAACAAAGAATCTTACTGGCTATTGATGGCGCAGGCGGTAACAACCCAAAAACAAGCCATCGCCTGCTACGAAAAAGCCCTGCAAATTAACCCGGAAAACACCGCCGCCCAACAAGCCCTGCGAGATTTGCAGTCGCCGCAGATGACTTATCACCCCACTGCCGGCATCATCCAAAAAAAATTTAGCCTGCGAGATGCCATCCCCGGCAAACGCTCATCCCAAGGCATTTTAATGGCGCTGATTGTTCTGGCGGCGTTTGGGGTGGCAGGCTTTGCCTTTGCCCAAAACGCTCCCCAAAGCAAAATCGCCCCCCAACTTTTGGCAGGGATTTTGCCTCCGCAGGTAGAAAGCCCCTCCCTGCAAGCGCTGGGACCCTCCATAGCAAGCGGAACCCGGCAGCAGGTGCAGGCTAACGCCCCGCAATACTCCGAGGTGGTAGATGCCCTTTTGCTGGTAGCACTCCAGGGCGCGGAGGGGGGCATGAACGGCGCGCCGGCACAACCGGGGGAGCCGATAGAAATCTCCGAAACTGCCGCCCAACAAGCCGTAGCCGTCATCAAAAATGCCATTCCAGCGCCTGGCACATCTCAGTTTGTGAAATTGACCGAAAGACAGGTCACTTCGTGGCTGGCAATGGAGTTGGAAAAACAGTCGGATTTGCCCTTGCAAGAGGTGCAGGTGTATTTTGAAAATGGGCAAATTAAGGTCTGGGGGGTCATTCAGTCCGAGTCACAGCGGACGAGCGCCCTGTTGATTTCTGATGTTTTACTCACGGAGGGTGGGGCTGCCTTGTTCAAGATTCAATCTGCCCAGGTGGGGAAAATTCAGATACCGGGGGCATTGCTCGGTCAGGTGGAGAGTTGGTTAAACGAGAGTCTCAACGAGCAAATTCAAAGCCAGGCAAACGGGCTAAAGTTCACTCAGGTTGACGTTACAGCGGGGATTTTAACCATCACAGCCCAGCGTTAAATTCTCAGTTGAGAAGCCCCGCGAGCGATGTTTTGCAAAAATTCTTCGCGGGTGGCAAGGTTGGCGCGGAAGGCTCCGTGCATGGCAGAGGTGGTCATGCGGGCGTCGTGTTTTTTTACGCCGCGCATCATGGAACAGAGGTGCATCCCTTCTACCACTACGGCAACCCCCTGAGGTTGAAGCAGGTCGCGCAGAAAATCCGCAATTTGGCGGGTTAATCGCTCTTGCACCTGCAAACGGCGGGCGTACATATCCACAATGCGGGGGATTTTTGAAAGCCCCAAAACTTTGCCAGCGGGGATGTAAGCCACATGCGCGCGCCCAATGAAGGGCAGCATGTGATGTTCGCAGAGGCTGTAAAATTCAATATCACGCACAATCACCATTTCATCGTATTGAACGTCAAAAATGGCGTTATTGACCACTGCCTGCGGGTCTGTGTAATAGCCTGAGAGCAGTTCGGCATACATGCGGCTGACCCGCGCCGGGGTCTTTTGCAAGCCATCACGCTGAGGGTCTTCGCCCACTGCTTGCAAAATTTCGCTTACCGCTTGTTCTATTCGTGCAAAGTCCATCTCGTTCTGGTTTTTCGATGCAGTCTCCATAGCAACTCCCGTAAAAAATAGGCTGGCTTCTTGCGAAGCCAGCCTATTTTACCAACCCAAAGAAAACTTAGCGGATGCGCGGCTCGATGAGACCGTAGGAGTCATCGCGGCGGCGGTATAGAACGTTAATGGCGCCGGTTTTGGCGTTGAAAAAGACAAAGAAGTTATCGTGCCCCAAAAGTTTCATCTGCTCAATGGCTTCCTCCTCCGCCATAGGGATTAAGTCGAACTGTTTGCGGCGGAGAATGGCGGGCGGCTCTTCGGCTTCCAACTCTGGCAGGTCCAAATCCGGGTCCTGGACGAAATCGGCAACCGACTTGCCATCCCGCCGGACATCGTAACGCTTGCCCTTAAGACGGGCAATCTGTCGGGTGAGTTTGTCCAAAGCGGCATCCACTGCGGTGCGAATATCGTCCGAGCGCTCTTCGGAGCGCAGCAAAAAGCCTTTTCCTTTCACCGTCATTTGGGCAACATATCTATCTACTGCGCTGCGGGCAGTTTTTACATGCCCCAAGTCCACCCTTATTTCGTCAATGGCGTTCAGGTACCGCTCCAACCTGGCTACCTTCTTGGTAACGTAATCCTGGATGCGTTCTGTCACTTCAAAGTCACGACCTGAGATTTCCAAATTGTCTGCCATAGTGTCTCCTTGTGAGTGAATAGAGGAAAATAGTAGCCATCTTTATTATATATGAGCCTGCAAGCCTTTTGCAGGCTGGTCCAAATCTGTTCCCTGCACTGCCCTCGCCAGGGTAAGGCAATAAACCCGCCTCGCCCCCGCCTGGAGCAAAGCAGAAGAAGCCGAAGAAAGAGTCGAGCCGGTTGTTGCCACGTCATCAATGAGGAGGATGATTTTCCCCGCCGCAAGCTGCCTCTCTGCCCGAAAAGCATTTTGCACGTTCTCGCGCCTTTCTGCCAAACCAAGCCCTACCTGGCTGCGAGTATGCTGAACCCGGCGCAGGGCAGCAGGCTGATGCGTCTTGGCGAGGATAGCGGCGAGAGGCTGAGAGAGTACTTCCGCCTGGTTGTATCCCCTTTCCTTGCGGCGGGCATCGCTCAGGGGGATGGGGACGACCAGGTCAATTTGCCAGGCGAGTTCTTCAAAATAATGCGCCATCTCCCAGGCAAGCGATTCTCCCAGCGAGGTCTCCTGCTTGTATTTAAGGCGGTGTAAAGCGGCGCGAACAGGCTGCTTAAAAACAAAACACGACCGAAGCGCTTCAAACGCTGGCCGTGTCTTGGCACAATCTTCACAAAGATGTCCGTTCTGTACCGTATCACCGCAGATTTCGCAATGAGGTAAGGGAACCCTCTCTACATTACGCTGGCACTTCTCGCACCAGTGTTGCCCCCATGATTCACAGCCCGCACAACGCGGCGGGTAGATGAGGTCTAGCCCGCTGTTCCAGAGATGAAAGAGATGGTAAGTGAGACTGGGACGAAGAGTCAAGGGTCATCCGCCAAAGACGTTGGACCCCATAATCCGCAAAGCGGCGGGGGTCATCAGCACGATGAAGATGGATGGAAAGATGAAGCCAATCATGGGCAGGAGCATTTTGACGGGAGCCTGGTGAGCCAGTTCTTCCGCATATTGGCGGCGTTTCATCCGCATCTGTTCTGCCTGAATCCGCAAAATTTTTGCCATGCTCACGCCAAGCTGCTCGCTTTGGATAATGGCAGCCACGAAACTGGTCATTTCCGCCAGTTCAATGCGGTCAGACATGCTCTTGAGTGCATCCCGGCGCACCTTTCCCAGTTGAATTTCTCGGATGGCGCGGGCGAATGCCAGGGAGAGTTCGTTATCCCATTTTTCTGCCACGTTAGACATGGCGGCATCAAACCCAAGACCGGCTTCCACACAGATAGTCAACAGGTCAAGGGCATCTGGCATGGCTTTTCTAATTTCCAATTGGCGTTTTTTAATTCCTTCGCTAAGCCACAGTTGGGGGAAGTAAAAACCGAGAGCGGCGGCGATGATGGAATAGAGCAAAGCCCGCGAGAAGGGGGCTGCAAGAATGGTAATGGTGAATACAACCATAGTCGCAACGGCAAAGACCCCAGCCAGAACAAAGCGAGAGGCAAGGAACATGGGCGCATCTACAAAACCGGCTTTCCCTGCCAGTTCCAGTTTGCGGGTTGTTTCCTGAATAGCGTTTTGGGGGGTGTTGCGGGCGGCAATTTCACCGAACTGACGCAGAACGGGGTAGATGACGCGCTCGGCGAAAGGCTGAGAGAGTTCGATTTCATCCAAAGAGACGGCTTCGCCACGTTGGGAGAATTCATTCAAACGGTTAGCGAGGGGGTCGTCCTGGTTTTGCGGCATCCGCTGCGCAACGTAAATAAGCGCAAACGCAATTCCCGCGATTAAAATAATGCCAACAAGAATACCTACAGACCAATCCATCTTTACACCTCAATATCGGCGATTTTCATCATCACGGCGTAACCAATGGCAATCATAATCAGCCCGGTAGCCAGGGCAGAACCGCCGCAGACGATGTTGTTAAAGAATTCCCCCATATAATCCTGGTTGATGAACCAGAGTAGGACAAAGACAACAAAGGGAACACCGGAAAGGATACGCCCCGACATAACTACCTGCGAGGTCATCACCCGGATTTCGCCTTTGATGCGAATACGTTCGCGGATGGTAAAGGCGATTGTGTCCAAGATTTCTGCAAGGGGACCGCCCACTTCGCGTTGGACGTTCATGGCGGTCACGACAAAATCCACGTCTTCGCTTGGGATGCGCCGCACCATATTATCCAGCGCCTTGTTCATAGGCAAACCCAACTGCATCTCCTGCACTACGCGGCGAAATTCCTCGCTGATGGGGGGCGGCATCTCACGGCTGACGGCTTCCATTGCCTGCATGGTAGAGTACCCGGCGCGTAAACCGTTCACCATCAGGTTCAGCATGTCTGGAAGTTGGTCATTAAACTTCTTTAACCGCTTGCTTTGTTGGGTTTTCATGTAGATAATGGGAGCGGCGATTCCAAACCCAACCCCAATGGCGGCAGAGAGGAGTTTGGCAGGCAGGACTGTTCCGCCAAACATAAAGGCTACTAAGCCTAAACCAGCAGCCAGCGCCATAACAAGAAAAATAAACTCCCCGGCTTTGAGCTTTAAATCTGCCCTGGCAAGGTCTCTGGAAAGATTGCCGCCAATGGAAGATTTTTCTACCCGTTTATTAACCCAGTCAGAAAAGACAGAGGCTGTTTCTTCTTTTCTCTTTTGCGCTTCCTTGCTGTCATCACCCAGGTAGCGTCCCAGACGCTGTTCCATCAGGGTACGTTCGCTATTGGAAGAAATAGCAATCCCAATAGCGATGAGAACAAGAATGATTATTGCGCCAACTAAAAGAAGCCCGGTGAGAGACATAACATTCCTCTGCTAATAGCGCCGCCCGCTCCCTACACCAAAAATGGAGGGAGGTAGGTGAATACCGGCGGCTTCAATTTTTTCCATAAACTTGGGGCGCAAGCCTGTGGGGCGAAGCCGCCCTACGACTTTTCCATTTTCCACGCCGGTTTGTTCGTAAACGAAAATATCGGTAGTGGTAATCACATCGCCTTCCATGCCACTCACCTCGGTAATGTTGACAATCTTGCGCGAGCCGTCACGCAGGCGTTCCTGGTGACAAATAACATGCACCGCAGACGAAATTTGCTCTCGAATTGCCCGTACCGGGAGTTCCATCCCTGCCATGAGAGTCATCACTTCGAGACGGGCGAGGGTGTCACGCGGGCTGTTGGAGTGGGCAGTGGTCATAGAGCCGTCGTGACCGGTGTTCATCGCCTGGAGCATGTCCAGAGCAGCTTCATCACGGATTTCGCCGACCACGATGCGGTCAGGGCGCATACGAAGGGCGTTCATTACCAATTGGCGGATGGTGATTTCGCCACGTCCTTCAATGTTTGCCGGGCGTGATTCTAGGGTAACAACATGCTCCTGACGCAGTTGCAGTTCCGCTGCGTTTTCAATCGTCAAAATGCGCTCGTCTGAAGGGATAAAAC
Organism: Anaerolinea sp.; assembly: GCA_020720965.1. Classification (GTDB taxonomy): domain Bacteria; phylum Chloroflexota; class Anaerolineae; order Anaerolineales; family Villigracilaceae; genus UBA5195. The sequence goes on from DYNS01000021.1 coordinate 12,876, forward strand.
CGGAAAGTACGTTGAGGAGAGTGGTTTTACCAGACCCTGTACCGCCAGAGACGACAATATTACATGCGCCAATCACACAGGCTTTCAAAAACTCGACCGCTTCTGGGGTGATAGAGCCATAAGAAACCATCTGCTCAATGGTGATGGGAGTTTTAGAAAATTTACGAATGGTGAGGGTCGGACCAATTAATGCAATGGGGGGGATGACGGCGTTTACGCGGGAGCCATCCGGCAGACGGGCATCTACATATGGGCTAGATTCGTCAATGCGGCGACCGAGGGGTGCAACAATCCGGTCTATTACGCGCATGACGTGGTCATTTCCCTCAAAAGTTACCGGTACGCGGACAATTTTTCCTTTGCGCTCTACATAAATATTTTTAGGTCCGTTCACCATAATTTCAGTAATGGACTCGTCTTCCAGCAAGGGTTGTAGAGGACCAAAGCCAAGAATTTCCGCTGTGATTTGCTCGAAAAGACGTTGACGCTCGGCACGCGAAAGGACGATGTTTTCTTCGTTTAGAATTTGTTCAAACAAACCCATAATGGTGCGGCGGACTTCTTCGGTTTTTGTAATATCCATCGAAGGGTCAAGTTCTGCCAAAAGTTTGTTCTGAACGCGGGTCTTTAAGTCAAAATAAGTTCCCGCTTGCGGGGTTGTGGTGGGGGCGCTGACGCGGCGAGCCTGCAAGGAGGATAAACTACCTCCTCCGCCCTCCCCGGAAGATGCTCCAGGTTGGGAACCGGAAGATGCCGGTTTTGGCTGAGAGCCATCAGAGCGAGGTGCCTGCCCTTGTCCCTGTTCGATTCGTTTGAGTAAAGACATCGACTTTCTCCTATAAAATTTCTATTCTCGTGCCTTAGATAATTGCGCCCGAACCGCCTCTGCCAGGGCAAACACTGCCCGTGAGATATTTTTTGTTTTGTTATCGACCATAAACGGTATACCTCGGTTGACGGATGGAATGACAACCGGCTCTTCGAGCGGAATGACACTTGCCACCGCCTGGCGCAGATTTTCGCCCACCTTTTCGGGGGTGATGGAGATTCGCTTGTCGTATTTGTTCATTACGAAGCAAACACGCTCCCGAGGAACCCCAATGGTGTTCAGCAGGTCTAAAAACAGACGCATGTTTTTGATGGCGGGGATGTCTTGTACACCCACGAGAACCAATAAATCGGCAATATCCAAAGCCGCGAGGGTGACATCGTTAAGGGCGTGAGAGGTGTCTATTACAACGTAGGCAAAAGATTGGCGCAAAAACCTGACCAATTTATAAAACTGGTCGCTGGATACGTTCTCGGCTTGCTCCGGTTTGGAGGGGGCAGCCAGTACCCGTATCCCGGATGGACCATGTTTGAGCAACACACTATCCAAAATGTCCAAGTCTAATTCATCGGCACGAGGAGCTAGGTCGAGGATGGTGTTTTTTCCCTGCTCGTTGAGAAACACAGCAACATCGCCAAATTGGAGGTTGGCATCTACCAAGACAGTGCGGGTGTCTTCGTTGTGCAGGGTGACAGCCAAATTTACAGCAAGAGTTGTAACGCCTGTGCCGCCTTTGGGACTGTACACCATAATAACTCGTCCGCTGGTTTTGCCTGAAACCATGCTTGTTGGGGCAACAGTGGCGGACACATTGGTAACAACTTGGGCGCTCTTGGCGCGCTCTACATGCGCCATTTCTCCGGCACGCCGAACAGCGGAAATCAACTCGTCCGCCATGGGTGGTTTGGTGAGGAAATCCCTAGCACCTGCGAGCATGGCACGGCGCATGTAATTAGAATCGCCCTGCACCGAGAGGATGATAATTTGTGAGACCAGGTTTTTCTGACGTATCACCTCGGTTGCAGTGATGCCGTCCATGTCGGGCATGTTGATGTCCATCAAAATGACATCCGGCTTCAGCTCTTCTGAGAACTGTACGGCTTCTCTACCAGAACGGGCTGCGCCTACAACTTCAATATCCGCTTCAAATTGTAGCAATTTGCGGACGTTTTCTCTTGTTTCAGCGACATCATCCACAACGAGAACGCGAATTTTTTCCGGCATGAGAGAACTCCAAGAATAGGGTTAGGGGAGCGGGGTTGGCTCGTCGTTAAGCAGGGTTGGTTCCTGAAGTTGTTTTACACTGGGCTCTACAGCGTAGGGCAGTTTCACAGGAATGGGAATGGCGTACTGGCTGAGAATGTACTGCAAGGTCGCCGCTTCGGTTGGGGTATTGGTACTATCGTCTGGGGCGCGGAGGGTGAGGGTGAATTCTGCGCCGCTGTACATGAGGTAGGTGAGGGCAATCGCATCCTGCGGATACACAATGAGGGTGATGATGTCTGGAGCCACAATGGGAGCCGGGGTGGGCGTGGGAGCGGCGGCTTGTCCTTCAGCAGCGGCGAGACCGGCAGCGCCACCGCGGTGACGCCACG
>DYNS01000610.1 GCA_020720965.1 Anaerolinea sp.
GTCACAGCGACTGCAACACCCATCCGCAATTCTGGGAGCAGGTCGGCGCGTTTTTACAGGAGAGCCTGAAGTGAGAAGTTCTTTAACCACGAAGGACACGAAGTACACGAAGTACACAAAGGAATTCCGAAGGTCTCAAATCAGAATCTTAAACCCCAGCGTAAAAATATTTCAAGAAACTTCGTGACCTTTGTGTCCTTCGTGGTAAGAAAAGGTTTTTGCGGTGGAGTCATAAAGGAAACCCCATGCCCATCTTTGATCATTTCGATTTTCTCGCGCCTATCTACGAAACCTTCATCCCGCCCAAAGACCCGCAGGAAATGTGGGAATTCGCAGACCTGCCCGCCTCTGGCGCGTTGCTCGACGCGGGCGGCGGCACGGGACGGGTGGCGCAATTCATGAACGGCAAAGCCGACTCTGTTGTCGTGGCGGATATGTCCTGCAAGATGTTGTCCGAAGCCCGCCAAAAGGACGGCTTGCGCCCCGTCTGCTCGCACACCGAAAAACTGCCCTTCGCCGACGAGACCTTCGCCCGCATTATCATGGTGGACGCGCTTCATCACGTCATTGACCAGCGCGGAACATTGAACGAACTCTGGCGCACGCTCCAGCCTGGCGGGCGGCTGGTCATCGAAGAACCCGACCTGCGCCTCTTCGGGGTCAAACTGCTGGCCATCGCCGAGAAACTGGCCCTCATGCGCAGTCATTTTCTCTCCCCGCCGCGCATCGCCGAACTGCTGAGTTATCCCAATGCCCGCGTGCGAATCGAAGCGAGCACGCGGAGCGTCAACGCCTGGGTGATTGCCGAGAAAACCCTCACCCCCAGCCCTCTCCCATAGGGCAAGGGAGAAGGAGAGTAAATCATGAATAATGCCATCGAAGTAGAAAACCTGACCAAATACTACGCAAAATTTCTGGCGGTGGATCACATCAACTTTGCCGTGAAACAGGGCGAGATTTTTGGATTCCTCGGACCCAACGGCGCTGGGAAGACCACCACCCAGCGGATGCTGACCACGCTTCTCACCCCGACCGAGGGGCGAATCCTGGTCAACGGGCATGATCTTGCCTTTGACTCTTATCCTGCCAAACGGCAGGTCGGGCTGGTTCCCGAAGAATCCAACGTCTACACCGAACTGACCGCCTGGGACA
>DYNS01000290.1 GCA_020720965.1 Anaerolinea sp.
AACAGGCGGATGTTTTGATAGGTGCGGGCAATGCCCATGCCCGCCACAACATAGGTGGGTTGTCCTTGAATGGGCATTCCGTAAAATTCAATTTGACCCTGTTCGGGGGTGTAATAACCAGAGATGCAGTTAAAAAGGGTGGTCTTTCCTGCTCCGTTGGGTCCAATAATGCTGGCGATGACGTTTTCTGGAACTACCACATCTACCGCATTAACAGCGGTTAAACCGCCAAAGATTTTTGAGACTTGTTTGGTTTCAATACAGGTAGGCATGGCTATTCTTCCTTGTGCAATGGAGTTTGAGCCGCGTTTTTTTCCAGTTTGGGTCGTTTGGCTGGTAGAAAACCTTCGGGTCTCATTTTCATCATCACAATCAAAAGTACGCCAAAAATTAATAGGCGGTAACTTTCGGTTTCACGCAAAATTTCGGGTAATCCTTTAAGTGCAAAGGCGCCCAGAAAAATACCGGGGATGTTGCCAATGCCGCCCACAATGACCAGAGAGATGACGTTGATTGAGACCATCAGCGCATGGTCGTCTGGTCCTGTGAATTGGTTGCGCGAGGCAAACAGCGCGCCCGCAAGCCCTGCCACCGCCGCGCTGAGTGAGAGCGCCAGCAGTTTGGAGGCAAAGGCGTTAATGCCTGTGGCGCGGGCGACTGTCTCGTCCAAGTTGATTGCGTACCATGCTTTGCCTGTGCGCGAGTTCTGCAAACGGTTGGTGAAGAAGGTGACCATTAATACGGCGAGCATGATCAGATACATAAAGTCTATATCAGAGATGAAAGGGGTTCCCAAAATGGTGGGTCCGGCAATGTCGCGCACGCCGCGCGGACCTGCCGTGTAGGGGGTCATCAAGTCGCTTTTGAGCAAAATGCGGATGATTTCGGCAAAGCCGAGGGTGACGATGGCAAGGTAATCACCGCGCAAGTTGAGGATGGGCAGCCCAATTAATAAACCAGAAATGCCAGCAACCAGCACGCCCAGACCAAGCGCAAGCCAGAAGTTCATTGCCACATGATGCGGTTCTGGCGCAGTCAGCAGGGCAAAAGTGTAAGCGCCGACCGCAAAGAAAGCAACATAGCCAATGACCAATTGTCCCGCCCAGCCCGTGATGATATTTAGCCCCAAGCCGAGGATGATGTAAATTCCCACTGTGCCGAAGACGTAGTTCCAGTAACTGCCCCAAACGCGGGGGAGGAGGATGAGAATGACGGCGAAAACCAGCAGCAAGGCATAACGGGTGTATTTACTTTGCATCAGGCTGGTTATGCGCGGTGAGCGGATGATTGCCGAAACAGAATTTGTTGCCGCGCGTGCGCCAAATTTTATTCCGCTGTTGCTGCGCAGGAAGTAAGACAAAACAGCCCCTGCCAGCGCGGAAAGGGTCAGCAGGGCAAACATCATCAGGCTGCCTGTCAGCGGTTCGCGCTCAAAGAGAAACATCTTAATTGATTCGGGTGAAACAGAGGGCAGGTAAGTGCGCGGGTCTATTTTATTGGCGTTCAACCCGCCAAAGAGAAAACCAATCAAGGCAGCCAGTAACCCGCTGAACGCACCGGCAGAGACGCCCGCAGTGAGTGCGCGCGCCCAGGTATCTTCTTCGATCAGCGGGCGCTGGGCGGCGGTTGTTCCTGCCCATATACCCATTAAAGCCATAAACAGGGTAAAGAAAGAAAGCAAAGGCATACCGTTGTTAGGCACCGAAACGCCAAAGAGTTTGCCCACCAAACCTGCGCCGCTGACTGTGAATCCAATCAGAAACATGAGGACAATGACAATTCCAAAAACGACTCCGGTGCGGAGTCCTTTATCCACAGCCGTTTTCATAGTTTTTCCTCGGAGAGTTTTTCGCCCAAAATGCCCGATGGACGGACAATGAGAACCAGCACCAGAATGGAGAAGGCGATGACATCTTTAAGTTGGAAGTCAATGCCGAGGGCGGCGGGACCAATGGCTTCGATCACACCCAGTAACATGCCGCCCAGCATGGCGCCGGGGATGTTGCCAATGCCGCCCATGACAGCGGCGGTAAATGCTTTAATGCCTGGCAGGAAGCCCGTGTAGTGATTGACCAAGCCCATGTGAATGCCCCACATAACACCTGCCGCGCCAGCCAGCGCCCCGCTGATAATGAAGGTCTTGCTGATGACACTGTCTACATCCACACCCATGAGAGATGCGGTATTTTTGTCTGAAGCAACTGCGCGCATGGCGCGCCCCAGTTTGGTTCGTTGAACAAGGATGTAAAGCGCAATCATCAAAACGGCAGAAAGAATCAACGAGAAGATGCCTGTGTACGAAATTAAGACTGGGCTGCCGCTGACCATGACAGTCCAACCTGCGCCACGATCAAGCAATTCTGGGTTGACTACATTTTTGCGCTGCGGACCAAACAAAAGCATTGCCAGGTTTTGCAAAAAGATGGATGCGCCAATGGCGGTGATGAGCAAAATTAGGCGCGGCGCTTTTCGCAGGGGGCGGTAGGCAATCTTTTCGAGAAAGTAACCGGCAGTTGCCGAAACAGAAATACCCACCGCAAAAGCCAGAATGATGGAAAAAATCGGATGAGCGTCCAAAAAATTCAAGTCGGGAATGGCGGGCGTGGGTGCGGGAATAAAGCGCAAAACCTCAAAGGTAAAAAAGCCGCCAAACGCCCCCAACATCATCACCTCGCCATGGGCAAAGTTAATCATAAACATAATGCCATATACAAGGGTATAGCCAATGGCGATGAGCGCATACATGCCGCCCAGGATTAAGCCGGAAAGCGCAAAACGCACCCAAGTGTCGGCGCCGAACTGTTGCTCTACAATCAGCGCGGTATAAAGCCGCCACAAGAGAAACAAGCCAGCCAATATTCCAGCAGAGGGGCGGAGATACTGGTCGAGGCGTAGTTTGCCCGGAGCAGATGGTGAAGTTGGTTTGTTCATAAAATAATAACGCCTTTTTATAAATTGAGGGGATTACCACAACAATTGTCGTGGCAATCCCCAAAAGAACCCCTCGCTCCCCAACCCTTCTCTCAAAGGAGAGGGACTAGGGCAGGGGCGCAAAACTTAATTTACTCGGCAGCAACCCAGTTGCCGTCCTTGATGATGTAGAACACGGGACCAGAGGCATTGCACTCGCCAGTTTCCTGGCAGGTGATGACGCCCGCAATGCCCTGATAATCTTTCATCATGCGAACCGCCTCAACCAAAGCGCCGCGCGGGATGTAGAGGGTGTCGCCTTGGACAATGGCAACGCTGTTGATGGCTTGAATCAAAGCGCCAACTGCGTCGTAGGAGTTCCAAGTGTAGGCAGAGAGTACGCCTGCTTCGGTGCCGTAGGCAGCCAGGTAGGCTGCGTTGAACTTGACGATGGAGTCAGTTCCGGGGGGAACGAGGGTGGCGGCGTACACGCCTTCGCCATTGTCGCCAACCTTGGAAAGGAAGTCCTTGCCGTAAATGCCATCGCCGCCAAAGAAGGTCACGCCGGTGAGTCCAGCCTGAACCATTTGGTTGACGATCACGGCAGCTTCAGCGTTGTATCCGCCAAAGTACAGGGCTTCGGGTTTCTTGGCAGCCACAGCCGCGAGCGGGGCGCTGTAGTCTGATTCACCGGGGGTGACGGCTTCAAAAGCCACGGATTCGCCGCCGAGACCGACAAAGGTTTCTTCGACGACTTTGGCAAGTCCCTGACCGTAGTCGGTGCCGTCGTGCATGAACGCCAATTTCTTGACGCCGAGGGTTTCAAACAGGTACTTGGCAGCGCCCTTGCCCTGTTCGGTGTCGGTGAAGGCGTTGCGGTTGAAGACTGCGGAGCCTTTGGTGGTTAGGTCGGGGTTGGTCGCGGAGGGCGACATCATGGGAACGCCAGCCTGTTCGTAAATGGGCATGGCAGCGGCAGTTGCGCCTGAGAAGGCATGTCCAGCCATGGCAACAAAGGTCGGATCTGAGACCAGTTTGTTCGCCACAGCCGCGCCGCCTTCAGCGCCGCC
>DYNS01000291.1 GCA_020720965.1 Anaerolinea sp.
CTGGGCGAGGGGTCTTATCAGTATGCCATTACCGGCGCGGGGATAGAACGCGCCCGCGAGGCGCTGGATAGGAGCCAGTACGCTGGACCCGCCCCGGTTCCGATTGAAATTTATAACGAGGCGGTGCTCAAGCAGAGCAGGCATCGCGTGGCGGTCACTCAGCGTCACATGCGTCAGTTGCTTTCCCAACTGGTCATGTCCACTGCCACTTTCGAGCGTTTGGGTCCCGCTCTTAACTCCGGCACCTCCATCTTTTTGTACGGACCTCCTGGCAATGGGAAGACCAGCGTTGCCCGCGCTTTTGGCAAATTAATTTTGCAGCAGGATATGTACATCCCCTATGCCCTGTACGTGGATGGGCAGGTGATTAAACTGTACGACTCCGTGAATCACCAACGCGCCCCAGACGATGACTCGACTGCATCGGGAACCGGCTCGCTGCGCTCCAACCAAAAACGTGACCCGCGTTGGGTGCATATCCGCCGCCCCTTCATTGTTGTCGGCGGCGAGCTGACGATGGCAGGGCTGGATTTGGTCTTTGACGATACCCACAAATACTACGAAGCGCCCTTCCAGGTCAAAGCCAACGGCGGCATCTTTCTGATTGATGACTTCGGGCGGCAGCAAGTTCGCCCGCGTGACCTGCTAAACCGCTGGATTGTGCCGCTGGAAAACCGGGTGGATTTTCTTACCCTGCACACCGGGCGCAAAATTGAAGTCCCCTTTGACGTTCTGGTCGTTTTCTCCACCAACCTACCCCCCAGAGACCTGGTGGACGAAGCCTTTTTACGCCGTCTGCGCCACAAAATTGAAATTGGCGACCCAACGTATGAAGAATACCGCGAGATTTTTAAGCGCGTTTCTCAGGGAAAGGGAATTCCGTACAGCGACCAGGGCTTAGCCTACCTTTTGCAAGAATGGTACATCAAGCGCAACCGCAAGCTACGCGCCTCTCACCCCCGCGATTTGTGCGACCAGCTGATAGACATTGCCACGTATCGCGGTGTTCCCCCGGTGATGAACAAAGAAATGCTCGACCTCGCCGCTCAATCTTACTTCGTTGAACTCTGACCTATGAAAACCCTCCCCTCGGTGTATGCCCATCGCGGCGCTTCTGCTCATGCCCCAGAGAATACCCTGGCGGCTTTTACGCTGGCGGTGCAGCAGGGAGTCCCCGCCCTGGAAATGGACGTGAAGCTGACCACTGACCGGCATCTGGTGATTTTTCACGACCAGACGGTGGACCGGACAACGGACGGAAGCGGAAGGCTGGCTTCCTTTTCGCTGGCTGCGCTTCGGGAACTGGATGCAGGCTCCCGCTTCGATGTCCGCTTTACCGGCGAGAAAATTCCCACTTTGCAGGAAGTTTTCGAGACGTTGGGCGGCAAGGTTTTCTTCAACCTGGAACTGACCAACTACAGCAGTCCCTGGGATGGTTTGGCGCAGGAGGTTGCCGCCCTGGTGAAGCGTTTTGGCTTGCAGGAGAGTGTTTTGTTCTCTTCGTTTTTTCCCACCAACCTGGCAACCACCCGCCGCCTTTTGCCTTTAACGCCGCGTGGACAGTTGTTTTTGCCGGGCGGCTCATCCTGGTGGCAGCGTCTTTCGGCGGGTTGGATGTCTCTGGATGCCGAACACCCCTCCCTGGAGGATGTTTCGGCGGCGTGGATAGAAAAGGCTCACCGGCGCGGGCGGCGGGTGCAGGTTTGGACGGTGAACGACCCCGCCGATATGCGCCGCCTGAAGCAAATGGGGGTGGATGCCATCTTTACCGATGACCCGCCCCTGGCGTTGAAGGAGTTTGCCTAGAGCGGTTGGGACAGCGCAAAGAACGGTTTGCGCTGTTCTCTTTTCTAAAGGTAAAATAGTCGTTATGAGATTTTTCCCGCCTTTCGCGTTTCTCACAGCCTCGCGGCTGTTTTTTTTCGCAAATGTTTCTTTACGCCTGCTTTTGATTGTTTCCATTTTCTCTACGGGAATCTCCCCCGCCTTTGCCCAAACCCCCGACCCCGCCGCCACCCTCCTCACCCAACTCTCGCCAGAAGAGAAGGTCGGGCAGCTCTTCCTCGTCACCTTCTACGGCGCACAAGCCGATTCCTCCTCCCAAATTTACGACCTCATCGCCAATCATCACATTGGCGGGGTAGCCCTCACCGCCGCCAACCAAAACTTCACCGCCCCAGAGACGACCCGCGCCGCCTACGACCTCATCGCCAGCCTGCAAGCCATAGAACGCGCCTCCGCCGACAGCCCGGCGACTCCCATCGCCCCGCATCGCTACATTCCGCTTTTCGTTGCCATCTCGCAGGAGGGCGGAGGCTACCCCAACGACCAGATACTCTCCGGGCTTTCCCCCGTCCCAGACCAGATGGCATTGGGCGCCGCCTGGAACACCGAACTCGCCCGGCAGGTGGGCGAACTGATGGGGCGCGAGATGTCTACCCTCGGTTTTAACCTTTACCTCGGGCTTTCGCTGGATGTCCTCACCCTGCCCAATCCATCCATCAATGCAGATTTATCCACCCGCGTCTTTGGCAGCAGCCCCTACTGGGTGGCAGAAATGGGCAGCGCCTACCTTGCCGGGCTAAGGTCTGGCGCAAACAACCGCCTCGCCGTCATTGCCAAACACTTCCCTGGGCGCGGCGGCGCCGACCGCCCCGCCGACCAGGAAATCGCCACCGTCCGCCGTTCTTTAGAAGAACTCACCGCCACCGAACTCTACCCCTTCTTCGCCGTCACCGGCAACGCCAAAAGCCTCGCCTCCACTGCGGATGGCTTGCTCGTCTCGCACCTGCGTTACCAGGGGCTGCAAGGCAGCATCCGCACCTCCACCCGCCCCCTCAGTTTTGATTCGCAAGCCATGGGGCAACTCCTCGCCCTGCCTGCCATTACCTCCTGGCGGGCGCAAAACCAGGGCTTACTCGTCAGTGACGACCTCGGCTCGGCTGCCGTCCGCCGCTTTTACGACCCCGACCTGCGAAACTTCAGCGGGCGCATCGTTGCCCGCGATGCCTTCCTCGCCGGAAGCGACCTCCTCTACATGGGCAACCTCACCTCCTCCGATGCCCCAGACAACTACACCACCATCCTTCGCACCCTGGAATTCTTTACCCAAAAATATAAAGAAGACCCTGCCTTTGCCAGCCGGGTGGACGAATCCGTCTATCGCATCCTCACCGTCAAATACCGCCTTTACGGCTCCTTTCAAAACCCCGCCCTGCAACCAGACCCCGCTGCCCTTAGCGCTCTGGGGCAGGAAAACAACCTCGCCTTCTCGCTGGCACGCAACGCTGCCACCCTCCTCAGCCCCTCCCTGGCGGAACTCCCCTCCGCTCCCCCCAGCGTGCTGGACTACATCGTCTTCCTCAGCGATACCCGCACCGTACAGCAATGCAGCCAATGCCCGCAAACCTCCATTTTGGGGCGCACCGCCTTGCAAGCCGCCGTCCAAAGGCTATACGGACCCTCCAGCGGCGGGCTGGTCGTCAATAGCCACCTTTCCTCCTACACTTTTGAAGACCTGAAACTCCTGCTGGATGGCTACTCTCCCACCGAAGACCTCGCCAACGACCTGGGACGCGCCAACTGGGTCGTCCTCTCCACCCTGGATATGCCAGAAAACTCCGAGTCCATGAGCACCCTGCGGCGCTTTCTCTCCGAAAAACAGAGCATCCTCAACAACAAAAACCTGATTCTTTTCTCCTTCAACGCCCCCTACTACCTCGACTCCACCGACATCTCCAAACTAACCGCCTACTACACCCTTTACAGCGAAACCGAACCTTTTATTGATGTAGCCGCTCGCCTTCTTTTTCAGGAGATTGCCCCTGCCGGAGCCTTACCCGTCTCGGTGCCAGCCATCGGATACGACCTTGCCACCGTTACCTCGCCAGACCCCAACCAGGTCATTCGCCTTAACCTGCAAATTGCCAGCCAACTCCAGGCAACCTCCACCCCCCTCAGCATCACCCCGGAGCCAACC
>DYNS01000292.1 GCA_020720965.1 Anaerolinea sp.
CTATTTGTGTTTTTTGGCATAATTGTCGTCAGGTGTTGTTGTTAGGGAGGTTTCGGGGGATTGTATAATGGTTATTCTCCGCAGGGATACGGCGTGAATGTAGGCTGTTATCCCTGCGGTTTTTGCTACGTAAGACCGTTATGTAAGCGCCAAAGTTAAGCATCCTTACTTTATCCTGTTGTTGAAGCACGTTAATGACGACCCCTATGACAGAAACATCTCAAGACACCCGCAGCATCCTAGAAGGCCTCCCCATTTTTCAGGGTTTAACCGCCACCGAATTGGACTGGGTGGCGCGTCACTCGCACCGTAACACCTTCCCCACCGGAACGCGGGTGTTGGTGTCGGAACAGCCCGGCGAGGCTATGTACGTCATTTTGGCAGGCACGGTTAAGGTTTACATCGAACAAAAAAAACCGGTCTTGCTTTCCATCATCGGCGAGGGAGATATGCTCGGAGAAATCAGCCTTTTGGATAGTTCCGGGCATTCTGCCAGCGCCGTCACCCTGGAAGACTCGCTGCTGTTGTGGATAAATAAAGCCGCATTTTATGAAATGCTGGATACCATGCCGCGCATTGCTCGCAACATGGTGCAGATGATGGCTACCCGCCTGCGAATGAACAACGACCTCATTCAGGCGCTCGCCATTTTAGATACTTACGGTCGGGTGGCTCGTCAAATTTTGGCGTTCGCAGACCGTTACGACCCCAACGAATTGAATGAGAAGGTGCTCATTCCCATCACTGTCACCCAGGCAGATATGTCTGACCTGGTGGGTGCCTCGCGCAGGCGGGTGAATCAGGCGATGGGCTACTTCAAAGAACAAGGCTATATCACCGTAAACCCGGCAGGGAAAATGCTGGTGCTAAACCGTGCAGGTTTAAGGCGATATTGTCAGTGACGCAGGGGGTGGAAAAGGCGGGCGTTTAGCCCGCCTTTTTTGATTCCGGTTTTATAATGCCCCCATGCCCAATTACCCCTTCTCCTACCCCATAGAAGTCCGCTACGCGGATTTAGACCCGCAAGGGCATGTGAACAACGCCCGTTACATGACCTATTTTGAGCAAGCGCGGGTACATTACCTTATTCACCTGGGATTATTTTCGCAAGACCAGTCTTTTTTAGAAATCGGCATCATCGTAGCCGAAGCGAGTATTACCTACAAAGCGCCGATGTATTTTGGCACGCAAGCCAAAGTGGGGGTGCGAGTTACCCGGCTGGGCAACAAATCGCTGACGATGGAATACGAACTCAGCGATGCCGGGGGCAAACCCTACGCCACAGGCTCCACCGTGCTGGTGACATTTGACTACAAAACCCACCAAACCATCCCCGTCCCACAAAGCTGGCGGGATGCCTTCTCTGCCAACCAAGGATAACCCGATGAACACTCCCCTCCCCGAACTCGACACTGCCTCCATGCTCAACTTCCTCACCCGGCTGTTGAATACCCCCTCCCCCACCGGCAACGCCGAAGCAGCCATCCGCCTGTTGGAAGCCGAACTCGCCGCCTACCCCCTGCAGCTGACTCGCACCCGCAAAGGCGCTCTGGTTGCTCGCTGGCAAGGCGAGCGCGAAGACGCGCCCCGCGCCCTGACCGCCCATGTGGACACCCTGGGCGCGATGGTGAAAGAGATAAAACCCAACGGCAGGCTCAAACTCACCCGCATTGGCGGACTCTCGCTTAACGGGGTGGAAAACGAAGGCTGCTGGGTGCATACCAACACCGGTGAAACCGTGCGCGGCTCTTACCTGCTCTGCAAATCTTCTTCCCATGTTCACGGCGCGGAAGTAAACGAAACCAAACGCACCGAAGATGCCATGGAAGTCCGGCTGGATGCCCCCACGACCTCCGCCGAGGAAACCCGCGCCCTCGGCATTGGCGTTGGCGACTTTGTAACCTTTGACCCTCGCGTGGAAATTACCGAGGGGTTCGTGCGCTCCCGCTTTTTAGACGATAAAGCCTGCGTTGCCAACCTGGTCGCTGCCATTCAAGCCCTGCACAAGGCGGGCAAAACGCCCCGCCAAACCACCTACTTCCACTTTAGCAACTACGAAGAGGTGGGGCATGGCGCTTCCGCCGGAATCCCTGCCGAGGTGCAGGAACTGCTCACAGTGGATATGGCAGCCATCGGTGCCGGTCAAGAATCGGATGAGCATCACGTCACTTTGTGCGTCAAAGACAGCGGCGGACCGTATCATCACGGCTTTAGCCAAAAACTGCGCCGCCTGGCAGAACAGCACGGCATAGACTACAAGGTGGATATTTACCCCTTTTACGGGTCAGATGGCGAAGCCTTTTGGCGGGCAGGCGGCGATGTGGCGGTTGCCCTCATCGGTCCGGGGGTGGATGCCTCCCACAGTTACGAGCGCACCCACACCGCCGCACTGCAAGCCACCACGCAGTGGATTATCGCTTACCTGCTTTCGGACTAATGCACACCTACGCCCTGCTTTTTCTCACTCTGGCGGCGGCAGCCCTGCGGGTGGGGCAACTCAACGCCCCCCTCTCCTACGACGAAGCCTACACTTACATCGGCTTCGCCTCCCATGACCTTTGGGGCGCACTCAGCGACTACTCTTTGCCCAACAACCACATCCTGCACACCGCGCTGGTTTGGGGAAGCGCCCAGGTTTTTGGCAACGCCCCCTGGCTGTTGAGAATGCCCGCCTTCCTCGCGGGCATTCTGCTCGTCCCCGCCGCGTATGGGATGGCAACACAGCTCTACAACCGCCCAACCGGCTTAGTCGCCGCCGCGCTGGTCGCCTGGTTCCCGGAGCTCATCCACTACTCCACCGAGGCAAGGGGCTACAGCCTGCTCTCCCTCTTCACCCTGTTAAGCATCTGGCTCGGCGCTCAAGCCGTCCAAAAAGACAGCAACCGAGCCTGGGCACGGCTCAGCATCGTCACCGCCCTGGGATTTTGGACTCTGCCCCTCATGCTGTACCCCGCCGGGGGCGTGTACCTTTGGCTCGGCTTGGAAATGACCAAAAAACGGCAAACCATCCTGCGCTGGCTCGGCTCTGGCATCGCCGCCCTTAGCCTCACCGTCATCCTATACCTGCCCGCCCTATGGGTCTCGGGCTGGCGGCGCATCCTCGCCAACGGCTTTGTCCAGCCGGTGGAAGCCCAAAAATACTTCGACTGGGTTCTAAAAGCCCGTCTGCAAGACACCTGGGCAACATGGATGCAAGGTGTGCCTCCCATTCTGGCGATTTTGCTTGTCCTGGGCGGGTTCCTCTCCTTGGCGCTGCACCGTCAAAGTTCCACCACCCGTCTGCCTTTGTTACCCATCCTCCTGGTTTGGGTGACAACCCTCCTCCTCCTGCGCCGCCCGGAGGCGTTTGACCGTTTTTGGGCGTGGCTCATTGCCCCGGCGCTGGTTTGGGCAGCGAGCGGGCTTTTACAAGCGGCAAAACAGATTCGGGTAGGCGGGCTACACGGGCAGAAAATCCTCCCCGGCGCGGCGATTCTTCTCCTTTTGCCTCCCCTGTGGGGCGCGGCGGCATCCACCCCCAAAAACTGGCAAAAAATGGGCAATCAGCAAGCGGCGGCGCAATACATCGCCCAACACTGGCAGCCCGGCGACCAGGTTTTGGTGGGCTACCCTAACAACCCGCAAGTTTGGTACTACCTGCTGCGCCAGGGCGTGGAAGAAAGCGCCTGGCAGGCACACCCTGGGGCAGAGCGAACCTGGCTCCTGCTGGCAACCAACCAAAAAGACCAAACCCTGCAAAGCATCGTCAAAGCGCACGGTCTGCAACCGACCGATGTAAACACCCTCGCCGCCGCGCCCGTACAGCAATACGGCAAAATCGCCATTTACCTTAGCCCATAGCCTTGCGATATAATCGGCAGGATGTCAACCCGAAACCGTCTCTCCCTTTTGTTTGCGCTGCTCAGCCTGCTATTCTCTGCCTGCGGCAGCCCAAGCGGAGTTGGCGTGGGAGCATTTGCCTCGGCTACGCCCCC
>DYNS01000611.1 GCA_020720965.1 Anaerolinea sp.
TTGCCGCCCTGATCGCTGATCGCTTTGAGGAGGCTGAATGACGCTGGGCTATCCTTCGACCAGCAGTTGCGCCTCGGATCAGTCCGCAGAAGGGCCGGGGCATCTCGCGTCCCGATCCGGGATTGCGCACAATGTATACCGCTTCCCCACAAATCCCCCGCCGAAGGTGTCAACCCTGTCGGAAGGGAAAAGTAGCTTAGCCTGCGTGGGAAAACAATGACGCAGGCCAAAATATCCGGGTTATGGTTTCCCCGAGAGCCGAAAAAAGGGGCTCGCAACCCCGTGCCAAGAGGAAACCAGCATGTCACTCGGAACCAACATCCGCAGGCTACGCCAAGGCAAGGGCTGGACGCAGGGCCAGCTCTCAGAGCGAAGCGGAATCAAGGTCCCGCACATCTCAAGCTTGGAACAGGACGAGGGAGACCCGAAGCTCTCAACGCTGTACAAGCTCATCAACGCCTTCGGCTGTACGCCCACGGGCCTGATCACAAACCCCGACCCCAACGAGAAAGCGACCGAAGCCGACGCGCTCCTAAACCTGATCTGGGAGAGGGTCGATAACCTCCCGGACAAGGCAAAGCGAGACCTAATCGAAGTCCTGGACAGGTTTTGCATGGGCTGGGAAATGGAGCTTGCCGTTACCCAGACGCCCCGTAGGTGGCACGAAGGATTCAAGCCGGTCCACGTCTCGGACCAACCACCGAACCCGGCGCAGAGCCCACCAGAAGGCTCGCCAAGCCCCCCCTGAGTCTCACCCATAAGACAAAGTGCCCGGGGTCCCAGGACCCCCGAAAGCGGTCCTCCCACACCCCAAAACTGCCACCCATGGCAGTAAGTGCCCGTGTTACCAAGCCGGGCACCTACCCCAGCAACCTCGCTGGAAGGGGAGGGGAGAGACTGCCCCAACCGCCCCTGCCCACCCTCGCCCTGTACAGCAAAAAAAAGGAAGATACGAGCGGCTATGCCGCGTTAAGACCACTACGGACCCAACGCCTCTACTGCTTCGCCCAAATCCCAACTTGGACGCCTGGCCGCGGTCCGGGCGGGATGACTCCTCCCTCGCTGCGCTCAGTCGCTCAACCCCAAGCGTCCTGAGAGAGCCCCCCCCCGTGATCGGTCAGTCTACCCGCCACCCCGCGGGGTCAAG
>DYNS01000293.1 GCA_020720965.1 Anaerolinea sp.
TGAGGGCGATGAGGGTAACGGGAGTGGTGAGTTTTTGGGCGGCGGCGTGAATCATGGCGCGGACGGGGGTGTCTTTGACCCCTATCGTATCCACTACGCCTGCCAACGCACCCAGCCAATGGGTGGCGTTAATCATCTCTGCGCCGGAAATGCCGGGGAACAGGTATTTCGCCCCGCCGGAAAAACCAACCACCTCGTGCGGGAAGGTGGGACCAAGGATGAGGAGATGGTCATAGTCGAAAACTGCTTTGTTCAGGCGGATTTCCACCCGCTCTGGCAGGGACTCGTGCCAACGCTCCCCGGCGATGGCTCGGATTTGCTCCTGTTCCAATGCGCCAATGCTGACGAGGGCGGAGGGGTCATCCCAGGCGTGATTGAGCAGCCCAATGTGGGCGTATCGGGCGCTGCGCTCTTCGGCAGTGATGCCAACAAGTTGGTTGAGGCTTTCCGGGCTGAGAGCGGGGTGCGTGCCGAGGGCGACCATGAAGTCGAGTTGGCGGGCATCGTGCAGGATTTCCGTCAGCGCCCTGAAGAGGAAAGGCAGGGGCAAAGAGCGGGTATGGTCGGGAATTAAGACCAAAATGCGCTGGTTGGTCAGTTGAGCTTCCAATGCCTGGGTAAGCGTATTCCGTATTTCGTATTCGGTCAAAAGTTGACTAGAAGGTGTAGTTGCCTGGTGTAGGAACATGGGGTATTCGTTTCTTTCTCCGGTGATTTGCTTTTACACGCCGCTAAACGCCGAAAAGCCGCCATCCACCGGGACGACAATGCCGGTGACAAAAGCCGAGGCGGGCGAGACCAGCCACATGAGCGTGCCGAGTAAATCTTCGGGAACGCCAAAACGCCCCAGCGGGGTATGCGATAGGATTTGCTCCCCACGTGGAGTGAGGGAACCGTCTTCGGTCATTAACAAAGCCCGGTTCTGGTCGCCGACAAAGAAGCCGGGCGCAATGGCATTAACCCGAATCTCCGGGCTGTATTCCTGCGCCATGTGAACCGCAAGCCACTGGGTAAAGTTGCTCACCCCCGCCTTTGCCGCCGAGTAAGCCGGGATGCGAGTCAGCGGGCGGAAGGCGTTCATGGAGGAAAGGTTGAGGATGACCCCGCTTTTTTGGGCAGCCATCATTTTGCCAAAAACCTGGCTAGGCAGGATGGTCCCCATCAGGTTCAGGTCAAAGACCCAGCGCAGGGCATCGGCGGGCAGCTCAAAAAAAGTTTGCCCGGCGCTGGCAGTGGCTTGGGGGTTGTTGCCGCCCGCGCCGTTGACGAGAATATCCCCCCTGCCATAGGTTTCCGCCACCTTTTGCGCCGCCGCTTCCACACTGGCTTTATCCAGCACGTTGCAGGCGACCCCAACAGCGCCGTTGCCCAACTCGGCAGCCAGGGCTTGGGCAGGCTCCAGACGCAAATCCAGCACGGCGACTTGTGCGCCCGCCGCTGCCAGTTCGCGGCACATCGCCGCGCACAGCACCCCTGCGCCGCCGGTAACGACAGCGACTTTTCCTTGTACGTTAAAAGAGACGTTCATTTTTTCTCCCAGGGTCTTACTTTAATAAATGGAGATGCCTGACAAAATGCTTTTGCAAATTGGCGCTGTACGCGCCTGCATTCTCTGCCAATGCCGCCTTCATTTCCGCGCCAAACTCGGTGAGGGCGGAGCCGAAGGTGACGTGCAAAATCTCGCGAGCGTGGAAGTCGTCCAGCAGGGCGGGCAGGGGCAGCCCCGCCGTCACCAGCGCCGGGGAGGCGGAAACGTGATAGGTGGCGCGGTCGATTTCGTAACGCGCCAAACCCAAAGCCAAAATCCGCTCAAAGAGGGCGGGGGAGGTCGCTGCCAGGGTTCGCAGGGCTTCCAGGTAACTGGTTCCCGCCGTTTTGACGTGAATACGCCGCCCCCAGTACTTCACAATCAGCGGGTAGACGCTAAATTTATCGGAACCAGAGTGCAGGCTGAGTTTGTAGGTTCCAAAATGGGCGGTGACGGCGGCGTGCTTTTCCAGTTCCGCATCCAGGGCGGCGAGGTCGCCCTGGTAATCCACCCCTTTTTCAAAGCGCCCAATAAAGCGCGGGGCAAGGCTGGTGAACTTCACCCCGGCGCGGGTCAGCTCGCTGGCGATGAAAAAATGCTCCAGCGGGGTAGTCGGCGCATCGGTTTCATCCACAGAAACTTCAAAGTCAAAGCCCTCCGGGCTGATTTCACAAAGGCGGCGATACATCGTCACCGTGTGGCGGATTGCCCTCCCATACTTTACCAGCGCCCTCAGCAGACTCTCGGAATCAAACGCCCCGTATGCGGCATCGCCGTTTCCGGTCAGGTACAAGGCGGAAAGTTCCTCCCAGCCCTGCCCTTTGGCTTTTTCCTGCAACACGGCAAGCGAATCGGCGTCTGCGGCGTTATCCACATGCGCGCCAGGGTCAATGGTAAAAAAAGTGTAACCGGCGCGGACAAAGGGGGGTAAATCATCGACTGTTTTCAGGTGGTCGGCATCTGCGCCCCAGGGCGCATCCCACCCGGCAGCCTCTACAGCGCGTTTGGCATCGTCCATCACCTGTTGGGGGGTGCGCCCCGTGCGGGCATTCTCGCGCACAGATTGCTGGCAAAAAATCGGTTGAATATCCAACGCCGATTGTTTCAGGGCGGCGATGTGCCCCGGCGTGGCAAGACCGAGTCTATCGCCAAAGCCGAAGGAGGGGGAAAGGGCAAGGGGGGAGAGCATGTTTTTCCTTTCGCAGGACACAGTAAGAGCGCAGCAACGCCGCGCCCTTACTGTGTCCTGCACGCAAAGAGATTATTCCAAAATGATTTTTACGGGTTGAGCAAGCGCCTTGCCAAAAGCGACCTGGCTTTCAGCCGTCCAGTGGAAGCCGTCCTGAGGGCAGGATACAACCACATCATTCGAGTCAAAAAAGTGGCAGGCATTATTTTGCGCCACCTGCCGGTACAGTTCGGGCAGTCGCTCCGATTTTTCCTGCGCCCCGCGCATCGACTCCCAGGAACCGGGGAATTCTTTGACGCGCGGCGGGGCGACCAGCAAAATTTGCGGGGCTGCGCCGCCTATTCCGGCACGGCTGGCTTTGATTAGCAGGGTGAGGGCTTGGATTCCCAGGGCGATGTCGGTGGCAGTGAGGGAGAAGCGCTGTTTCAGGTCATTGGTTCCGAGCAGGAGAATGACCAGGTGCAGGGGCGCATGAGATTCGAGGCAGGGCGGCAGGTATTCCTTGCCCGATTTGTTGCCTTCGATGGGGTCTTGCCAGACGGTTGTGCGCCCCGGTTGCCCTTCTGGAATCACTTCGTAGCCCGCTCCCAGCGATTCTGCCAGGGTAGTTGTCCAGCGCAGAGGGCGGGGGTAACGCTGACGGGTGAGGGGGTCGTAGCCCCAGGTGTTGGAATCGCCAAAGCAGAGGATGGTTTTGTTCATAGCGGTTTCTTTGGTTTACAGAGAATGGCGAAAATTCTACCAGATACGGGGCGTTGCTTTGCGATTGGGATGTTGGGAACCCCCAGAGAGCGCGGTAAACCACTGTGCAAGGTAGCAGCGCCCTGTGAACGCGGCTAATGCAATAGCCCGGACGAAAACGTCCGGGCAGGAATGGCAAACCATAAATTCCGTCAGAATCGGGGGCGGTTATCGCTTTCTTCCCGAATGTCACCCCCATAAAGATGTAAAGTAGCCCAAAATGCGGTACATGGCGGCGCGGACGGGAGGACTGAGAGGGGTATCGAAGTCATTGTGGGCGGGTTGCACGCCGAGTGCGCCCACCGTGCAGCCTAACTCGGCGGTGAGGTAGGCTGCCAGGGCAGAGAGGGGTAGGGCGTGGGAGAATGCTCCGATTCCGGTTATCTCTTGCGGGGAGAAGTAGCGTATCGCGCCGGGGGCTTCGTCCATTTGGGCAGCGTCTATCAGCAGGGTGTGGCGGGGAGCGAAGCGGCGCAGGGCAAAGGTGAGATTTTCCGGGGCGGAACCCGC